>JASHQV010000404.1 GCA_030038955.1 Solirubrobacteraceae bacterium | reverse complement strand
GATGTCCCGCGCAGGGATCTCCGGAATCGCTGTGGTGAACACGGTGGCGGGACCCGACAAGTTGGCGGTGCTGGCGTCGCTCGCGCGTGAAACGGAGCTGATCGTCGCAGTTGACGAGGCCGGAAACGCGGCCGAGGTGGCTGCCGCCGCTGCGGCTGCCGGTAGCGAGATCTTGCTCATGATCGAGGTCGACACGGGGATGGACCGTGCCGGTGTCGACAGCGTCGAGGAGGCCGTGACGCTCGCCCAGAGCGTTGTCGAACTTGACCATGTGCGTCTCGTCGGTGTCACCGGTTATGAGGGCCACTGCAGCCTCACGCCTGAGCCGGAGCTTCGTCACGAGCGCCAGCGGGCCGCGATGGCGATGCTTGTGGAAGCCGCGCAGTCGATCCGTGCACTCGGCCTCGAGTGTCCGATCGTGTCGGCCGGTGGAACGGGCACTTGGGACTGGACGGCCACCTATCAGGGCGTCACCGAGCTTCAGGCCGGGTCCTACATGCTGATGGACGGCTTCCACGGACCGATGGCGCCGACGTTCGATCTTGCGCTGACCGTTCTCACGACGGTCATCAGCCGCAGACCCGACCGGGTGATCGTGGACGCCGGTAACAAGGCGATCGGCGCCCCCGGGCTGGTGACGATCCGCGGCCACGATCTCATCAATCACCGCTACGACGAGGAACACGGAGTGTTCATCGCGGATGACTCTTCGCCGCTGAAGGTCGGTGATGTCGTCGAGCTGATCCCAGGCTATGCACCCGGGACTGTGAATCTGTATGACGTGTACCACGTGCTCGAGGACGAACGCGTGGTCGACATCTGGCCTGTGATTCCGCGCGGGCCCGGCTTTGGGAGCGTGATGGCATGAGCAGCTCGGCAGATCGATTCTCCGGCAAGAGCGTCGTTGTCACAGGTGGCGCTCAGGGCCTTGGGTTCGCGGTGGTGGAGGCGTTCCTCGCCGAGGGCGCGAGCGTGACGACGATCGATATCGAGCAGGACACGCTCGAGGGGGCCGTGGCTCGGCTCGGAGCGTCGGACCGCCTGCATGCGGTCGTCGGTGATGTGAGCCGGCGGGAGGACGTCGCGGGCGCCGTGAAGTCGGCGGCCTCCCGGTTCGGCGGACTTGACGTCGCCGTTCAGGTCGCCGGCGTGGCGCCGTTCGAGTCATTTCTCGACTATCCCGACGAGCTGTGGCGCCGGACCCTTGAGATCAACCTCTTCGGAACCCTCCACCTCGTGCAGGAGGCCGCCCGCGTCATGGTGAGCCAGGGCCGCGGCGGTGCGATCGCGGTCACCTCGTCGACGAACGCCTTCCAGCCTGAGGCCGGAGGTCTTGCGTACAACACGTCGAAGACGGCGCAGGTCGCCGTGATGCAGACGGCGGCGCTTGAGTTGGCGCAGCACGGGATCCGCGTCAACGCGCTGGCCCCCGGCATCATGGAGACGCGCCTGGCGGCGATGGTGATCGAGGACCCCGTGGAGTCAAAGACGGTACTTGCGCGGATTCCCATGGGCCGTTTCACGCCACCGCGGGAGATGGCTCGACCGATTCTGTGGATGTGCTCGGAGGATGCCTCCTACATGACGGGCGAGCTGCTGGTCTTCGACGGTGGCCTGTCCGTCGGGCTGCCGGAGCCTGGCGCATCCTCGGAGGGGCCGCAGGAATGAACGCCGCGGCACATCCGATCGCACTCGGCTCCGATTCCGCGGGCGCGCCGTTGCGCCGCTCGATCATGGCCTGGTTCGACGAGCACGACATCCCCTACGTCGACTACGGACACGACAGCGACTCACCCCACTATCCGACCGTGGGGAGGGCGGTCGCCGAGGCCGTGTCCGCTGGTGATCATGACCGGGCGATTCTCATCTGCGGAACCGGCATCGGCATGTCGATCGTTGCCAACAAGGTTCCCGGCGTGTACGCGGCTCTCTGTCACGACGTGTACTCGGCGCAGCGGGCGCGCAAGAGCAACAATGCGCAGGTGCTTGCTCTCGGTGCACGCGTGATCGGGCCGGAAGTCGCCTTGACGATCGTTGAAGCCTGGCTTCAGAGCGAGTTCGAGCCGGGCCGATCAGCCGTCAAGCTCGAGGAGATCGCCGAGCTTGAGCATCACACATTCCGCTAAGCCTCCCAACCGCCTGCAGAACGATCCGTTCGCGGTCGTCGATGAGATGCTCGAGGGCATCCGCACGATGTTCGGCGAACGCATCGTCGCAACTCCGAGCGGGCGCGGGCTGATCCTGGTCGACCGGGACCCACGCCGGCGTGTCTCGATCCTGACCGGTGGCGGCTCAGGGCACGAACCCGGATTCTTCGGCTACCTCGGGTCGGGCCTCGCCGACGCCGTGGCGGTCGGCAACGTCTTCGCATCCCCGTCGGCCATCCCAACGGTCGAGGCCGTCAGGGCGATCGGCCTGCCATCACTGTTCATCTTCGGCAACTACGACGGTGACGTCATGAACTTCGGGATGGCCACCGATCTTCTCGCCGACGAGGGGATGGCGACCGAAACCGTGCTCGTCACAGATGACGTCGTATCCGCCCCGCCCGGATCTGAGTCCGACCGGCGTGGGGTAGCCGGGGACCTCATCGTCCTCAAGGCTGCCGGGGCCCGGGCCGACGAGGGGGGGACGCTCGAGGAGGTGGCCGCGGCCGCGCGCCACGCCAACATTCGGACCCGCACCGCAGGCGTCGGGCTGGCCGGCTGCACGCTGCCCACCTTGAGCTCCCCGATCTTCGAGCTGCCGGCCGGAACGATGGATGTCGGCGTTGGCATTCACGGCGAGGCCGGCATCAGGCGCGGATCGCTGCTGCCGGCCGACGAGGTGGCCGATGAGCTCCTGGACATGTTGCTCGCCGAGCTTCCGCTCGGCCAGGACGAGCGCGCCGCCCTCGTCGTCAACCTGCTCGGCGCGACCCCTTACCTCGAGGGATTCATTGTGTTCCGCGCCGTCGCGAGGGCTCTCGCACACGCCGGCGTACGCATCGTCGTCTCCGGGGTCGGCGAGTACTTCACCTCCTTGGACATGCGCGGGCTGTCGATCACGCTGACATCCGTTGATGACGAATTGCACCGTCTGCTGCGGGCGCCGGCGGAGCCCCTCTTCGCTCCTCGGCTCCAGGTGTCGGGATGACGTCGCACGAGCTCATGGCGTCGCTGTGTCAGGCGGTTCTTGGCGAGATCGAGCAGCGCCAAGCCGCGTTCGACCGCCTTGACCAGATTGCGGGCGACGGCGACCACGGCGCGACGATGGTGCTTGGAGCCCGCGCGGTGGTCGTGGCGATGCATGACGCTGAGGAGGCGTCCCTCGGCGAGTTCCTGAAGCGTGCAGCGGCCGCGTTTGCGTCGGTCGGTGGCTCGATCGGGCCGCTATGGGGGAGTGCGCTCCTGAGAGCAGGACAGACGCTGGGCGACGATCCACACCCGTCCGCGCAAGCGTTTGCGGCCGCCGCCGCGTCGGCGTGCGAGGGGGTGCGTGAGCGAGGCCGTGTCGCCGAGGGTGACAAGACGCTGCTCGACATACTCGCCCCGGCGACTGCGGCGCTGCAGGAGTCCGTCGCCTCTGGTGCCGACCGGGCCGCCCTCCTGGACGCTGTGGCTGGTGCGGCCCATGCGGGGCTGATCGGCTCGATCGATCTCGTCCCAAAACGCGGACGGTCACGGCGGTTCGGAGGTCGGTCAGTGGGCCACGAGGATCCGGGTGCCGCCTCCGCCTACTGCATCATCGACGTCCTCTGCCGTACGCTGGGCGAGAGCGCCGGATGAGCCCGGTCGCCGGCACGCGAGCCATCCTCGGCGTCAGCCTGAAGCTCTACCTCTCAGTGGCTCAGACGCGTGAATGGCTGACCGGGCTTGCCGGCCTGGCCCTGTCAGGCCAATGGGCCGAGCATCTGGAGCTGTTCGTCTGTCCGGACGTGCTCCTGATTGATGCGGCGCTCACGATCCTCGACGAGGTGGGCGTGGGCGTCGGTGCACAGGACGTCTTCTGGGAGGCTCGGGGCCCGTACACCGGTGAGGTGTCGCCTGCGTCCGTGGCTGAGCTCGGAGGCTCGTTTGCCGAGATAGGGCATGCCGAACGCCGACGGTTGTTCGGCGAGCGCGATGTCGACGTCGCGGCCAAGGTAGCGGCGGCCGTCGCGCACGAGCTCACGCCCGTCGTCTGCATCGGGGAGTCGAAGCGGGGAACACCGGAGGAGGCGGTCGCGTTCTGCCGCCCGCAGGTCACGGCGGCGTTGGGCGGCCGCCTGAACGATCACGCTCGGCTCATCTTCGCGTATGAGCCGGTCTGGGCGATCGGCGCCGACGCGCCCGCCGACCCTGAGCACATCTGCGCGGTGCTAGCCGGTGTGCGCCAGGTGGCTGGGGGTGCGGACGGTGTTCGCTGGATCTACGGGGGCACCGCTGGCCGTGATCTGTACGGCGAGCTGGTCGGGGCGGCCGACGGGCTCTTCCTCGGGCGAGCCGCTCACGACCTATCGAACCTCGCGAGAATCGCCGATGAGATGATCGCCGGTCAGAGTGACACCTGATGTGGGCTGACGGCCCAGGCCCATCTGTCCGATCGTTGCGAGCGGCGCTCGCCCGGACCGGCTTCGCCGCCGGCGTCATGCTGTACGAGTTCGACACCCCCTCGGTGATGCGGTTGCTCGAGCTCGCACGAGTCGATTTTGCGATCTTCGATCTGGAGCACACCGGGTGGGATGCGGGAACGCTCCGTCTAGCGTTTGCCGCCGGGCGGGGGACGGGTGTGGAGCCGATCGTCCGGGTCCAACGTGTCGACCACAGCCTCATCGCCGCCGCGCTCGACTGCGGTGCAAGCGGCGTGATGGCGCCGATGATCGAGTCCGCCGAACAGGCTGCGCTGCTTGTCAGCGCCGCGAAGTATCCGCCGCTCGGCCGCCGCGGCTTTGGCGTGCTGCTCGCCGATGACCTGCAGGGAGGGCCGGCCGCCACCGTCGCGCGGGCCAACGAACGCACGGTCGTCATCGCTCAGATCGAGACCGTCGCCGGGATCGAGCATGCCGAGGCGATCGCGGCCGTTGACGGGGTCGACCTCATCTGGCTCGGGCAGTTTGACCTGACGCTCTCGCTCGGCGTGCCGGGGGATTTCGCCGATCCGCGCTACACCGCCGCCATCGGTCATCTCCTCGCCGCTTGCCGTGCCGCGAGAAAGCCGCTCGGGCAGATGATCAGGACGGTCGACGAGGGACGTGCGCTGCGCGCGGCGGGGTTCGGCGTGCTTGCGTACGCTGACGTGTGGATCTTCGAGGATGCGCTGCGGTCACAGCTAACCTCGTTGCGGGACTGACCATGCTGAACGGAGATGCGGTACCTCAGCCTAGGCGCGCCCTGTTCTTGGCGCCGTTCAACGACCTCGCCGACCCACAGGTGCTCGTTGATCTCGCAGTGGCGGCGGAGGAACACGGCTGGGAAGGTTTCTTTCTGTGGGACCACATCGTCTACCGGCATCCAGTCAGAGCGGTCGCCGACCCATGGGTCGCCCTCGGAGCGATCGCTGCCAGAACCCGGCGTCTCGTGCTCGGGCCGCTCGTTACGCCGCTCCCACGGCGCCGCATCCAGAAGCTCGCACGGGAGACGGCCAGCCTTGACGTGCTATGTGGCGGGCGCTCCGTCCTCGGCGTCGGGATCGGTAACTCCGACGAGCTGGAGCAATTCGGCGAGGTGACCGACCCGCGCGAGCGCGCCCGGATGCTCGATGACGGGCTCGCACAGCTGATCTCCTACTGGCGGGCGTTCGAGCCGCGTCCGGTCCAGCAGCCGCGGATCCCCGTGTGGACGGCGCTGCGCTGGCCCAATCGGCGGCCTCTTCGGCGCGCGGTCCGCTGGGACGGACTGTTCCCGGTCGAGATGCCAGGGCCCGAGGCACTCGTGCAACTGGGGAGCGAGATCGCCCTCGGTCGCGAGCGTGGGCTCGACGGCTACGACCTCGTCGCCGAGATC
>JASHQV010000403.1 GCA_030038955.1 Solirubrobacteraceae bacterium | reverse complement strand
GGCCCCAGCGCGCCCCCACGCCCCGGCGCGCCCGGACGCCCCGGCCAGCCCCGAGCGTGCCGCGGCGGCGCGCGTCGCACGCTCAGTCACAGCCGCTGCCGGTCCGCCTGCTCGCGTTCGTCCGCTCGCTGCCCGACCAGCGCTGGCTCGACCGGCTGGTTCGTGGTCGTGCCTGGATCCCGCTGCTCGGCGTGCTGCTGACGGGGATCGTCGCGATCCAGGTGGAGGTGCTGAAGCTCGGCGCCGGCATCGGACGCTCGCTCACGCTCACCGCCGAGCTGCAGAGCCACAACCAGCTGCTGCAGGCCAGCGTCGCGCGGATGAGCGGAGACGGGCGGATCATCGCGCAGGCGACCAAGCTGGGGATGGTGATGCCGGGACCGACCGAGGTCACGTTCGTGTCCGCCCGTGCTCGCAACGCCGAGTCGCGCGCGCTGAGCACGATGCGCGACCCCGACGCAGACAGCTTCCTGTCGGCCCTGGCCGCTGAGGAGACCGCGGATGGAGTGTCGAACCCGATGCTCGGCACGTCCACCACGACGGTCGACTCGACGACGGCCGCGACCGCGCCGACGACGTCCACCGACGCGACGACGACCACCCCCGGAGACACGGCGCCGGCCACCGCCGCGGGCACGGCGCCGACCACCGCTGGCACGACCGCGCCGGCCACGACCGACCAAGCCGCCACGCCACCGGTGACCTCCGCGCCCACGCAGAGTGCCAGCGGCGGCGTCGGCGTCGGTTGATCGATGGCGCTGATCGACCGGCGCATCGGACTGCTGTTCGGGGGGTTCGTGCTGCTGCTGGTGATCGCACTCGCGCGCGCCAGCTACCTCGGCCTGTTCCGTGCCGGCGCGCTGCAGCACGCCGCTGCGGTGGAGCAGGTGGCGCGCCAGCCGATCCCTGCCGCGCGCGGCACGATCACCGACCGCAACGGCGTCGTGCTCGCGCTCAGCGAGTCCGCCGACGAGGTGATCGCCGATCCCTACCTGATCGACAAGGGCGACCCGCTCGAGACCGCGCGGCGACTGGCGCCGCTGCTCGACCTGCCGGCGTCGACCGTGCTCGCGCGGATCACCAAGGCCGGCACCGGTTGGTGGCCGGTGGCCTATGACGTCCCCGCCGCCCGAGGCACGCAGATACTCGACTTGCACATCGACGGGATCAGCGAGAACCCGGTGGAGCAGCGCGTCTATCCGCGGTCGACGCTGGCCGCTCAGGTGCTCGGATGGGTCGGCTCCTCCGGCAACGGTCTGGCAGGCATCGAGTACCAGTACAACTCCGTGCTGCAGGGGATGGACGGCGTCCGCCGCGTCGTCAGCGACGAGCGCGGGCAGCCGATCTCCGTCACCCAGCTGAAGCCGGCGCGCCCGGGCAAGACGATCGCGCTGACGATCGACGCCCCCCTGCAGGCAGAGGTCCAGCAGGTGCTTGCCGGGGTCGGCGCCGAGTACGACCCGAAGGCGGCCACCGCGATCGTGATGAACCCGGACAACGGCGAGATCCTGGCACTCGCCAACTGGCCGTTCGTCAACGCCAACGACATCTCCGCGGCGCCTGAGGCGGCGACCGCGGACATGGCCGTCGGCTTCTCCTACGAGCCGGGCTCGACGTTCAAGGCGATCACGGTGGCCGGGGCACTGCAGGACGGGCTGGTCACGCCGACGACCGCAATCGGCGTCCCGTCCGAGCTGAACGTCGACGGCTACCAGATCACCGACGCCGAGTCGCATCCCGACGAGACCCTGTCGGTGGCCAACATCCTCAAGGTCTCGAGCAACATCGGCGCCGACGAGATCGCCCAGCGGATGGGGCCAAGGAGCTTCGACTACTGGGTGCACCGGTTCGGCTTCGGGCGGCTCACCGGCGTCGACCTTCCCGGCGAGCAGCAGGGTGAGGTGCTGCACTGGTGGGAGTACTCACCGGTGTCGATGTTCAACCTCCCATTCGGCCAGGGCGAGTCGGTCACCCCGATCCAGATGGCCACCGCCTACAGCGCGATCGCGAACGGCGGCGTGCTCCGCGCGCCGCGGATCGTCAAGTCGGTGGGCGGCATCGCGACCAAGGCTGCGGCCGGCACGAGGATCATCTCGTCGCGAACCGCCTACGAGCTGCGCAACATGCTGCGCGGCGTGCTCGGCGACGGCGGCACCGCCTCGGGCGCCTGGATCCACGGCTACGACCTCGCCGGCAAGACCGGTACCGCCCAGGTGGTGATCGACGGCCACTATTCCAACAGCCTGTTCGACTCATCGTTCATCGGCATGGTCCCGGCCAGCCACCCGAAGCTGGTGGTGGCGGTGGTGGTCGACCGCACCACCCAGTACGGCGGCACGATCGGCGGGTCCGCTTTCCAGAAGATCGTCGGCTGGGCGGTTCCCTACTTCGGCATCAACCCCTGTCCGGGCCGCTGCCCCGCCTCAGCGCTCGACCCGGACGCGGAAGTGACCCCGTAATGGCCGCGGGCCGTGATCCAGTCGCAGCGGCCTGAGCAGACCTCTGAGTACGCTGCTCGCGTTATGCGACTGAAGCAGCTGTTGTCGTCCTCCGGGGTGGATCAGCCGGCCGCGGCGGTCCGGGTCGATCCGCGCGACCCCGAGATCACCGACCTCGCCTACGACGACCGCGTGGTCGTCCCCGGCAGCCTGTTCTTCTGCGTGCGTGGGTTCACCCGGGATGGCCACGAGCTCGCGCCCGACGCGGCCGGCCGCGGCGCCGCCGCGCTCGTCGTCGATCACCCCCTGAATCTGGACGTTCCGCAAGTCGTCGTCGCCGACGTGCGCGCCGCGATGGCACCGGTCGCCGCGGCCTTCTATGGCGACCCCACCGCCACCCTGGAGGTGGCGGGGGTGACCGGGACGAACGGCAAGACGACGACCGCCTACCTGATCCGCGCGATCCTCCAGGACGGCGGTCGCCAGACGGGGCTGCTCGGCACGGTCACGAGCTTCGTCGGCGGCGCCGAACGGCCGGTCACGCGGACCACTCCGGAGGCGATCGACCTGCAGCGCACGTTCAGGCAGATGCTCGACGGCGGCGACATCGCCTGTGCGATCGAGGTCTCCTCGCACGCGCTGCAGCTCCACCGCGCCGACGCGATCCACTTCGCGGTGGCGATCTTCACCAACCTGACGCAGGACCACCTCGACTTCCACCCGACACTCGAGGACTACTTCCAGGCGAAGCGACGGCTGTTCACCGAGCTGGCGCCGCGGGGCTCGGTGATCAACCTCGACGACCAGCACGGGCGGCGGCTGGCCGCCGAGCTCCGTGACCCGCTCACGTTCGGGATCGACACGCCGGACGCCGCCTACCGGGCGACCGACATCGTCAGCGGCCTCCAGGGCTCGGCGTTCACGGTCCACACACCGGATGGCAAGTGGGCGGTTCGCTCGCCGCTGCGGGGACGCTTCAACGTGCTGAACGTGCTCGCGGCGCTGGCCGCCACGCGCGCGCTGGGCGCCGACGTGGCGGGCGCGGTCGCGACGATCGAGCGAGCCGGGCAGGTTCCAGGCCGGTTCGAGCCGGTCGACGAGGGGCAGCCGTTCACGGTGCTGGTCGACTATGCGCACACCCCCGACTCGCTGGAGAACGTGCTGGCAGCAGCCCGCACGCTCAGCAGCGGCGCGCTCCACGTCGTGTTCGGCTGCGGCGGTGACCGCGACCGCGGCAAGCGGCAGCTGATGGGCGAGATTGCCGCTCGCCTCGCCGATCGCGTGATCGTCACCTCCGACAACCCGCGATCGGAGGATCCCGAGGCGATCATCGCCGAGATCCTCGCGGGGATCGACCGACCCGTGGAGCACGACTCCGACCGAGCCCGCGCGATCCACGAGGCGATCGCGACCGCACGTGCAGGCGACGTGGTCGTGATCGCTGGCAAGGGCCACGAGCAGGGTCAGGAGCTCGCGCACGGTCGGAAGATCCCGTTCGACGACGTCGACGTGGCCCGCGAGGCGCTTCGCGCCCGCAGCTGATCGTGGAGGCGGGCGTGCGTGACTGGGACGTCGAGCGGCTCGCCGCCGCTGCCGGCGCACGGGTCGTGCGCGCGGACGCCCGCCCCGGCGGACCCGAGCGGGTCACGATCGACTCGCGTGACGCGGGGCCCGGCGCGCTGTTCGTCGGCCTCGGCGGCAAACGCGCTCACGGCGGTGAGTTCGCAGTCGAGGCGCTCGCAGCCGGAGCATGGGGGGTGCTGACCGACCCCGAGCACGCGCTCGCGGCGGCCCGGGACGGTGCTCCCGAGCTGGACGGGTCCGCCGCAGAGACCGTTGGCGCACGGGCTGGCGCTGCACCCGCCGGCGCCATCCTCGCCGCCGACGACCCGCTGGCGGCGCTGCAGCGCCTCGCGACCGCCTGGCGCCGGCAGCTGGACGCTCGCGTGATCGCGGTCACCGGCTCGACCGGCAAGACCTCGACCAAGGACCTGCTGCTGGCGATCCTCTCCCCGCACCGGCGCACGGTCGCCTCCCGCGCCAACTTCAACACGGAGATCGGGCTGCCGCTGGAGATCCTCGCGACTCCCGCCGGCACCGAGGTGCTGATCCTCGAGATGGGGATGCGGGGCGCCGGCCAGATCGCCGAGCTCGCCGTGATCGCCGAGCCCGACGTCGGCATCATCGTCAGCGTCGGCCCCGTCCACCTCGAGCTGATGGGCAGCGTCGAGGCGATCGCCGCGGCCAAGGCCGAGCTGATCGCCGCCCTGCCCGCCGGTGGGACCGCGATCGTCCCGGCCGGCGAGCCGCTGCTGGCGCCGCACCTCCGCGACGACGTCGCGACCGTCACGTTCGGCCCCGGCGGTGATGTGCAGCTTCGCGCCGAGACGCCCGATCACGTGGAGATCGACGCCGGCGGCACCTCGGTCCGGCTCGAGCTCGACTTCTCCCAGGCGCACCTGCGCCACGACCTGCTCGCCGCCGTCGCCGGCGCCCTCGCCGTCGGCGTCACTCCCGGCGGCCGCGTGCAGCTGCAGCTGACGCCCGGCCGCGGCCAGCGAAGCGCCGCGGGCGGCGGCGTCACCCTGCTCGACGACTGCTACAACGCCAACCCGATGTCGATGCGCGCCGCGCTCGACGAGCTCGCCCGCGTCGCGGGCCGGACCGGCGCGCGCCGGGTGGCCGTGCTCGGCGACATGCTCGAGCTCGGCCCTGATGCGGCCGCCTTCCACGCCGAGATCGGCGCATACGCCGCCGAGCGCGCCGACCTGCTGGTCACGGTCGGGCCGCTCGCCGCCGAGATGGCCGCTGCCTACGGCGGCCAGCACCGCCACGCGGCCGACGCCGCCGCCGCCGCACAGCTCGTGCCGGGAGTGCTGGCGGCCGGCGACGTGGTGCTGGTCAAGGGCTCCCGCGGGGTCGCGCTAGAGCAGGTGTGTCGCGCCGTGGTCGCCGGTACGCCGAGATCGCCGGTACGGTGAGCTGATGGCCACCTCGGTCTCCGGACGCGTGCTGATCTCGAGCTCCGCGGCGCTGTTGCTGTGCGTGTTCCTCAGCCCCAAGTTCATCGAGTTCCTGCGGCGCCGCTCGTTCGGGCAGAACATCCGCGAGGAGGGCCCCGTCGGCCATCAGCAGAAGGCCGGCACGCCGACGATGGGCGGGATCATCATCGTGCTCGCGTTCGCGATCCCGTTCCTCGCGCTGTCGACCCGGAACTGGCCGTCGATGGGCGTGTTCGGGGTGATGCTCGCGTGCGGGCTGCTGGGCTTCGCCGATGACTACACGAAGATCGTCCACCGGCGCTCGCTGGGGCTGCGGGCCCGGACGAAGCTCGTGATCACGATCGCGATCTCGGTCGGCCTCTGGTGGGTGGCGACCCAGGAGGTGCACCTCGCCCCGACCGTGAAGCTGTGGGTGGTCGACGTCAACCTCGACCTGGGGCCGTTCTTCCTCGTGTTCGTGTATTTGGTGGTCGCGGGCACGACCAGCGCCGTCAACCTCACCGACGGTCTCGACGGGCTCGCCGCCGGCTGCACCGCGATCGCGCTGCTCGCCTACATCGGGATCACGTTCATCACCCCGAACGACCACGACCTCGAGCTGATCGCCGGCTGCCTGACCGGAGCTTGCATCGGCTTCCTCTGGTTCAACAGCTTCCCCGCGAGCGTGTTCATGGGCGACACGGGCTCGCTCGCGCTCGGCGGCGCGATCGCGGCGCTCGCGATCATGACCCAGACCGAGGTGCTGCTGATCGTGATCGGCGGCATCTTCGTGCTCGAGGCGCTGTCCGTCGTGATCCAGGTGTTCTCCTTCCAGATGTTCCGCAAGCGCGTCTTCAAGATGGCCCCGATCCACCACCACTTCGAGCTCGAAGGATGGTCGGAGACGAAGATCATGCTGCGCTTCTGGATCGTCGCCGCCGCCTGCGGGGCGATCGGCTTCACCGTCTACCAGCTCGGGATCCGGGGCTGAGCGGCCGGTGAAGCCGCGTCCGCCGCTGCCGCCCGGGCCGTACCTGGTGCTCGGGCTGGCCCGGAGAGGTCTGGAGTCGCTCGGACTGT
>JASHQV010000402.1 GCA_030038955.1 Solirubrobacteraceae bacterium | reverse complement strand
CTCGAGGTTGCCTGGCGGAGCCCCGCCTACTACCACTGCAACTTCACGGTGCTCGAGTCGCTCGACCACGAGCTCGGCGAGCGGTGGTCACAGGCGCTGCTGGCGATGGACTACGACGACCCCAGCCTGCGCCCGGCGATGGAGCTCGAGGGGGTGCGACGCTGGTATCCGGGCGATCGCGATGGCTACGCATCGCTGCGGGAGGCGATGCGAGAGCAAGGACTGCTGTCGTGACGGTCGAGCGCCAGCAGGTGGCGCACCGGGTGGACGCCGAGGATCTGGAGCTCGGCGGCGGTCTCGAGATCCTGCTCGGCGCGGCGCTGGAGCGCGTCGCGCCCGGCGCCGTGCTCGAGGTGAGGACGCGGTCGCGCGCGGTCGCGCTGGAGCTGTTCGGCTGGGCGCAGCTTGCCGGTCATCAGCCGATCGGCCAGACCAGCCGTCGCGACGGGCACGTCGTGACGATCTGCCGCGGCCCCTCGACGCGGGTGCTGGCGGCGCCATTGCCGCCGCGAGAGGCTCCCCCGCCGCTTCGAGCTGGAGCGCTGCACGCGGGCGACTGGCGCCGGGGACGCCCTCCGCCTGACCCCGATCCGCGCGCGGGCTTTGCTCCGCTTGGCTCCGTGCCCGAGGCGGGCGCTCCTGCGCATGACTGGCCCCTCAGCCAACGCGACGCGATCTGGGCCGACGATCTCGGCGAGCTCGTGGAGCAGGCGACAGCGCAGCAGTGGGACGCCGCCCGCGAGGTCCCGTGGGAGGCCGCGCGGAACCTCGACGACACGACCGAGCGCGCCGTCGCGCAGGTGATGACGTTCCTCGTTCAGAACGAGTACGCGGCCCTGTACGTGCCCGCCGGGTTCCTGCCGCAGGTCAACCCGCAGCTCGTCGAGCTGGTTCTGTGGCTCGGCAGCCACGTCCAGGATGAGGCGCGCCACGTCGAGGTCTTCACCAAGCGGTCGCTCGTGGGTGGACACCACGGCTACGCGCTGGCGTCGACCGAGCTGTCGCTCAGCACGCTGCTCGAGGAGCACGACTTCACCGCATCCTCGCTGCTCCTCAACGTCCTCGGCGAGGGCACGTTCCTCGACCTGCTGCGCTTCATCGAGACCCACGCCCCGGACGCCGCCACTGCCGCCGCCGCCAGGCTCGCGCACCGGGACGAGCGCCGGCACGTCCACTTCGGCATCTCCAACATCCGCCGGGCCGTCTCGATCGACGCCGGCGCCGCCGCGCCGCTGGTCGCGGCCGCCGAGGCACGCGCGGCCAAGCTCACCAGCCTCTCGGGGCTGGCGCCCGTGCTCGTCGAGGCGCTGACGATCATGGCGGCACGATCGATGCAGCCCGCGGAGCTGTCCGAGGCCACCGCCGACATCCGCGCGCTGATGCGGGCGATGGAACGCAATCGCGTGCGCCGCCTGGAGGCCTGCGGCTTCGACGCCGCCACCGCCCGCCACCTGTCCGACCTCCACACCCCTAACCTGATGTGACCCTCGCCGCTCGTCTCGACCCACCACCGCTGACCGACGCCAGGATGCAAACGCTGAAGATCACAGTCGACATCGCCTGGGGCGTGTTCTGGCTCGGCTGGCTGGCGGCCGCCTTCACCGCCAACCAGAGCACCAGCACCCGGCGCCGGATCCCGGCCGGCGGCTTCACCGTGCTGGCGGTCGTGATCCTCGTGCGGGTCCTGCGCGGGGGCGGCGCCGCCGTCCACAGCATGCCGCTCGAGGTGATCGGCGCGGTCGTGTTCGCCTGCGGGATCGCGCTCGCGGTGTGGGCGCGCATCCACCTCGGGCGCAACTGGGGGATGCCGATGTCCGAGCGCGCCGAGCCAGAGCTCGTGACCTCCGGCCCATACCGCTTCGTGCGCCACCCGATCTACTCGGGGCTGCTGCTCGGGCTGCTCGGCACGGCGCTCGTCAACAACCTGCTCGGCCTGATCGTCGTGCTCGTGCTGGGCGCCTACTTCTACTACTCGGCGACGGTCGAGGAGCAGAACCTGACCGCCGCCTTTCCCAGCCAGTATCCGGCCTACCGCAGCACGACGAAGATGCTGATCCCGTTCCTGCTGTGAGGGCTTACGACGCGGCCGGCTTGGGGCTCGGCCGCGTCGCCCGGCGGCCCGAGGGCCCCGGGGAAGGTCATCGGTCACGCTCTTGCGGCGGGCGCAACCAGGCGGTCGGCCGTCACGCCCCGGCGGCGAGCGCCCGCGGCGTCAGCGTCACCCGCAGGTCGCCCGACTGCACCGCCACCCGCCGTCCGCTCCAGGGAGCGTCGGGCGCGGCCACGCGGTCCGGATGCAGCAGATGCAGGCCGTGCCGGCGGTGGACGTACGTGATCGCGTGCGCCCGCAGCGCACGCTGGGCCTGCAGCGCGCTCAGTCGCCACCCGGCCGCCAGCAGCTGCGGCCCATGCCACAGCTCGTAGCGCCAGCGGTGGAACGTGAGCCGCCCGCGAGGCAGCAGCCGCAGCTCATAGGTCAACTCGAGTGGCTCGATCATCGATCTGGCAGGTCTTCTTGCCCCCATCGCACCCATCGTAGATCGTCCCAGACGGCGGACTCGACGTCCACGGTAGCCTTGGGCGATGCTGCCGGTCGATCACCTGCTCCCGTTCCTGGTGACGGTCTACGTGCTGATCGTGATCCCCGGCCCGAGCGTGCTGTTCACGATCAGCCGCGGCGTCGCGCTCGGCCGGCGCGCCGCGCTGGCGACCGTCGTCGGCAACACGCTGGGGCTGCTGCTCCAGCTCGTCATCGTGATCGTCGGGCTCGGATCGGTGCTGGCCAGCTCGGAGACCGTGTTCACGGTGGTCAAGCTGGTCGGCGCCGCCTACCTGATCGTCCTCGGTCTCCGCAGCATCCGCGACCGCAAGCAGCTCGCGAGCGCGCTGGCGCCGGTCGCGCCCGCGCCGCGTTCGTTGCGCACGACCATCCGCGAGGGGTTCACGGTCGGCGCCACCAACCCCAAGGGGCTGATCATCTTCACCGCCGTGCTGCCGACGTTCATCGAGCGCTCGCTCGGACACCCGACGCTGCAGCTGGCGAGCATGGGGGCGGTCTGCGTGGTCGTCGCACTGCTGTCGGACAGCAGCTGGGGGCTCGCCTCCGGCACGGCGCGCGCGTGGCTCGGACGCTCGCCACGCAGGCTCGAGCGGATGAGCTTCGGCGGCGGCCTCGCGATGATCGCGCTCGGGACGGGCTTGGCGCTCACCGGGCGCCAGCGGTGAGGGGGGCGTCCGGGCTCTGCCCGGACGCCCCCCAGACGCCGCGGGCCGCCGACCGGTGGGCGCGTCCGGGCCGAGCCCGGACGCGCCCACCGGCGCCGGAGGTTCTCAGAAGACCTCGCGATCCGTGCCGATCATGACGGTCGGGTGCAGCGCCGGCCGCAGCCAGCGCAGGACCCGCAGCAGCCGCGCCTCGGGCAGCGCCACGCA
>JASHQV010000401.1 GCA_030038955.1 Solirubrobacteraceae bacterium | reverse complement strand
TCGGCGCGACCGGCACCGGCAAGACGCTGACGATGGCCGCAACCGTCGCCGCAGTGCAGAAGCCGGCGCTGGTGATCGCCCACAACAAGACGCTGGCGGCGCAGCTGTGCAACGAGTTCCGCACCTACTTCCCGCACAACGCGGTCGAATACTTCGTCTCCTACTACGACTACTACCAGCCCGAGGCGTACGTCCCCTCCAAGGACCTGTACATCGAGAAGGACTCGGCGATCAACCAGGAGATCGACCGCCTCCGGCACGCGGCGACGGCGGCGTTGTTCGCCCGACGCGACGTGCTGATCGTCGCCAGCGTCTCGTCGATCTACGGCCTCGGCTCCCCGGAGGTGTACGACGAGAACCTGCAGACGCTGATCAAGGGCACGATGATCGACCGCGACCGGCTGCTGCGCAAGCTCGTCTCGATCCAGTACAACCGCAACGACACGGCGCTCGCGCGCGGCACCTTCCGGGTGCGCGGAGAGACGCTCGAGATCTGGCCCGCCTACGCCGAGACCGCCTACCGGATCGTGCTGTTCGGCGACGAGGTCGAGCTGCTGCAGCACTTCGACCCGGTCACCGGCGAGCTGCTCGACGAGGACCTCGAGCACGTGGCGATCTGGCCTGCGTCGCACTACAACGTGCGGGAGGGGATGATCGAGGACGCGGTCGCCGAGATCGGTCGCGAGCTGAACGAGCGCTGCGCCGAGCTCGAAGCGGAGGGCAAGCTGTTGGAGTCGCACCGGCTGCGGCAGCGCACCCAGTACGACATGGAGATGCTCCGCGAGATGGGCTTCTGCTCGGGGATCGAGAACTACTCGCGGATCCTCGACGGCCGCAATCCCGGCGATCGGCCGTACTGCCTGCTGGACTACTTCCCCAAGGACTTCGTCTGCTTCATTGACGAGTCGCACCAGACGGTGCCGCAGATCGGCGGCATGTACGAGGGTGACCGCTCGCGCAAGCAGACGCTGGTCGACTACGGCTTCCGGCTGCCGAGCGCGATGGACAACCGACCGCAGACGTTCCAGGAGTTCCTCTCGATGACCCCGCAGATCGTGTGTGTGTCGGCGACCCCGGGCGAGTACGAGCGCACGCACTCGGCGCGGATCGTGGAGCAGATCGTGCGGCCGACCGGGATCCTCGACCCCGCGGTCGAGGTGCGCGAGACGCAGAACCAGATCGACGACCTGATGAACGAGATCCGCGGCCGGGTCGAGCGGGAGGAGCGGACGCTGGTCACGACGCTGACCAAGAAGATGGCCGAGGATCTCACCGACTACCTGCTCGAGATGGGCTTCCGGGTGCGCTACCTGCACTCCGAGATCGACACGCTCGAGCGCATCCAGATCATCCGCGAGCTGCGCCTCGGCGAGTACGACGTGCTGGTCGGCGTCAACCTCCTGCGCGAGGGCCTCGACTTGCCCGAGGTGTCGCTGATCGGGATCCTCGATGCCGACAAGGAAGGCTTCCTGCGCGGCGAGACCTCGCTGATCCAGACGATCGGGCGGGCGGCGCGTAACGTCGAGGGCAAGGTGCTGATGTACGCCGACAAGGAGACCGCGGCGATGCGATCGGCGATCTCCGAGACCGAGCGGCGCCGGTCGATCCAGCGCGCCTACAACGAGCAGCACGGGATCACCCCGGAGACGATCTCGAAGGGGATCTCCGACATCGCCGAGTTCCTCCAGACCGACGCCAAGGTGCCGCGCTCGCGGCGACGCCGGCAGCGGCGCGAGCAGGCGATGCCGCCTGCCGAGATCGAGCGCACGATCGTCGAGCTCGAGGAGGAGATGCTGGCGGCAGCCGAGGACCTGCGGTTCGAGTACGCGGCCAAGCTGCGCGACGAGATCCGCGACCTCAAGCGCGAGCTCGACCTCGCGGTCGCAGCCGGACGCGTCGAGCGTACCCCGTAGGGCGACGCCGGATGCCGATCGCGCTGCAAGCTCGAGGCGGGCGTAGCGGCACCGGGCTCTAGCCGGTCCGCTAGGCTCCGGCGCGACTCCGAACAACCGGATGCGGAGGGAAGTCGCGTGGCCCTGGAACGGCAGAGCATTGAGAGGAAGGACTTTCCAATCGGACCTCGTGGCTACGACCCGGAGGCCGTCGACGCGCACCTGGCCCGGCTCGCGGACGCGGTCGAGCAGCTGAAGCTGTCGTCGCGGGAGCGCACTGAGACGATCGCGTCGGCCGCCAGCGAGCAGGTACGGGCGATCGTCGAGGCCGCCGAGACCAGCGCCGCCGAGCTCCACCGGCAGGCCGAGCAGGAGGCCCACGAGGTCCGGGCCGCCGCGGCCGAGGAGGCTCAGACCACGCGCCAGCAGGCCTCAACGCAGATACGCGCGTACGTCGGCAAGGTGTCGGAGTCGACCACCGGGATGCTGCAGCGGCTCGACGCGGTAGAGAGCGAGCTGGCTGGGCTGATCGAGTCGCTGCGCACGGGCGCGAGCCGGATCAGTGCCGATCTGCAGCTGCTGGAGTCGGGCATGCAGGAGCTGCGCGGCGCGACAGAGCCCCGTCCGGCGTCCGAGCCCGCTGCGCGGCCGGGGACCGGCCCGGGGGCGGGTTCGGAGGCGGAGCTGGAGGCGGGTTCGGAGATCGGCTTGGAAGCGGGCGACGCGAACGCGTCAGCGCCACAGCCGTCGTCGCAGGCGGAGCCGGCGCTGGATCAAACCGTGGTCGAGGCGGGCGTGGCCGGCTCCGGAGCCGCCGGAGCGCTGGGCGCGACCGAGGATGCGATCGCGATCGAGGAGACGCTCGCGACCGAGACGCCGGACGAGACCGAGGGAGCCAGGCTGATCGCGCTCAACATGGCGCTCAACGGCACCCCCCGCGAAGAGACGCTGCGCTACCTGGCCGAGAGCTTCTCGCTCGCCGACGCCGAGCAGCTGCTCGACGAGGTGTACGCGTCGGTCGAGAGCTAGACCTCGGGGAGAGTGGCGTCCGATTTGTGCCTGCTCGAAGCGGCGCGCTGCCGGTCGCGCCAAGGCGCGCATCACGGAAGGCGCTGACCCCGACGATCAACTGCCCGCGACGACCGAGAGGTCGGTACACGGGACTCGTCGGCGACGAGTGCGATCGGGGAAGCGGGCCCTGGAGGCACGATCGACTTCGTTAGGGTACCCTAATTAGGGTACCCTAACGAAGTGAGATCAGAGCACCACAGCGCGCTGGACGGTGCATTTCGCTGACGCGCTGGGCGATGCATTCCGCTGCATCGGACCACCGCTCTGGTCTCAGATCGATTCAGAAGGAGGCAGAGAATCGCGATGGATCGTGATCTGACGGCAGATCATCGTCCGCTGGGACGGGCATTGGCGGCGCCTGTGATCGCTGTGCTCTTGGCGAGCGCAGTCGCGGCGTGCGGCGCCTCACACTCCACGAACGCACGCGCTGCAGCTCCGATCGAGGCGCCCTGCAACCAGGTGGCGGCTGTGCTGAGCGACGGACCCGACCCGACGGCCGATCCGGTCGGCTATGCCGAAGCGCAGGTCCTGCAGCTGCGCCAACTGACGATCTCGAAGCAACCCCTGCACCGCGCGATCGAGGCGCTCGCCTCGGCCTATGAGTGGTTCTCGCAGAGCCACGGAAGCGCCGGGGCCAAGTCGGCCGTGAGCAAGGCCACGCACGAAATGAACGCGATCTGTCCGGGAGCGACCCAATGAGCAGGCAGATTCAGGACCACGTCCGCCGCGGCGCGCTGAGCTTTGCGCTGCTCGCGATCGCCGCTGTCCTCGTCGCAGGGTGCGGAGGCTCCTCATCGCCGGGACACAGGTCGAAGGGGACGCTGGTCCTCTACAACGGCCAGCACGAGCAGACGACCGACTCGCTCGTCGCCGGCTTCGAGAAGGCGACCGGGGTCAACGTCGAGCTGCGCAACGACGACGAGGACACGCTCGCCGACGAGCTCGTCACCGAGGGCTCGCATTCGCCGGCCGACGTCATCTACACCGAGAACTCCCCGGTCCTCGAGTACTTGCAGAGCAAGGGCATGCTCGCTCCCGTCGATCATTCGACGCTCGCGCACACGCCGAGCAAGTACAACTCGCCCGAAGGCGACTGGGTCGGCGTGTCAGCGCGAGTCAGCGTGCTGATCTACAACCCGAGCCTGATCAGCGCGAGCCAGCTGCCAACGTCCGTGACGCAGCTGGCGGACCCCAAGTACGCCGGCAAGCTTGCGTTCGCCGCCGGCGAGACCGACTTCCAGCCGATCGTCACCTCCTACGTACGGACCTACGGGCGGGTTGCGGCGCTCAAGTGGTTGCTGGGGATCAAGGCGAACGCGGGCAGTCACATCTACCCCGACAACGAGACGATCGCCGACGAGGTCAACCGGGGCGCAGTGGCGTTCGGGGTCGTCAACCAGTACTACTGGTACCGCATGCGCGCGGAGCTGGGGGCCTCGAACGTCGATTCGAAGATCACCCACTTCGCCCCCCACGACCCCGGCTATGTGCTCGACATATCGGGCGCCGGGATCCTCAAGTCCTCCAAGCACAAGGCGCTCGCGCAGAGGTTCCTCGCGTTCCTCGTCTCCAA
>JASHQV010000400.1 GCA_030038955.1 Solirubrobacteraceae bacterium | reverse complement strand
CCCCGACCGTCTGGATGTTCACGTCCTTGGTCGTGACCGTGATCGCGAATCGGAGCACGGCGCCTACGGCGATCAGGAACAGAGAGGTGCCCAGTCCCATGGGCTGCATTTTGCCTACGCCTCCAGTCGTGCTCCAGCGAGCTGCCGCGCCGCCGCGACGATCGCCTCGGCGTCGATCCCGGCCGCATGCATCAGCTCCTGCGGCTTGCCGGAAGTGGGCATCTCGCGGACGGCAAGCTTGACCACGGGAGGCCGCGCGGCCTCACTGGCCAGCGCGGCCAGGACAGCATCACCGAGGCCACCCTCGGGCCAGTGGTCCTCGACCGTGATGATGCCGCTGACCTCCGCGGCCATGGCTCGCAGCGCGTCGGCATCGATCGGCTTGAGCGAGTAGCAGTCGAGCACGCGGGCACCGATCCCGTCCGCCTTCAGCTGCTCGGCGGCGGTGACCGCCTCCTCGACGGTGACGCCGCAGGCGACGATCGCCAGCTCGTCGTGCTCGCCAGAGCTGACGACGCGGCTGCCGCCGATGTGGACGTGCTCGTCGGCCGGGGTTCGCACCGGCGTCGCCGCGCGGATCGTGCGGAGGTAGGTGATCCCGGGCCGGTCGGCCATCTCCGCGACCAGCTGCGAGATCTGGTTGGCGTCGGAGGCGTGCAGCACGGCGCTGCCGTGGATCGCGCGCAGCGAGGCGAAGTCCTCCAGCGCCATCTGCGAAGGCCCGTCCTCGCCGATCGAGACGCCGGCGTGCGAGCCGACCAGCCGCAGGTTGGCACGCGAGATCGCGGCCATCCGCACGAAGTCGTAGGCGCGCGACAGGAACGCCGCGAACGTCGAGGCGAACGGCGTCCACCCGCGTACCTGGATGCCGACCGCCGCCGCGATCAGCTGCTGCTCGGCGATGAACATCTCGAAGTACCGGTCCGGATGCGCCTCGGCGAAGAGCTCCGAGAAGGTCGAGTTCGACACCTCGCCGTCGAGCGCCACGACGTCGCCGCGTCGGTCGCCGAGCGCCGCCAGCGCCTCGCCGTACGCCTTGCGGGTGGGCACCTCCTCGCCGAGCTCCCAGCGCGGCATCTCGCCGCCCTCGGCGGCGAACCCATGCACCTCGCCGGCGTCGTCGGGCTTGCTGGTGGTCACGTGCAGGTGGCGCTCGCCGCCGAGCTCGCGGATCGCCGCCTCGGGGTCGTCGAGCGGCTTGCCGTGGTGGCCGGGCTGATCCTCGACAGCCTTCACGCCCTTGCCCTTCTTGGTCCGCGCGAGGATCACGCTGGGACGGCCGGTCGTCGCGACGGCCTCGCGATAGGCGGCATCGACCGCCTCGACGTCGTGCCCGTCGATCACGATTGGGTTCCACCCGAACGCTCGCGTCCGCGCCGCGTACCCGTCCATGTCCCAGCCGAGCATCGTCTCGCGAGTCTGCCCGAGACGGTTGACGTCGACAATCGCGGTGAGGTTATCGAGCCCCGCCCAGCCGGCGTGCTGGAAGGCCTCCCAGATCGAGCCCTCGGCCATCTCCGAGTCGCCGCACAGCACCCACACCCGGTAGGGCAGGTGGTCAAGATGCTTCCCTGCGGTGGCGATGCCGACGCCGATCGGCAGCCCCTGACCGAGCGACCCGGTGGCGACGTCGGTCGGTGGGATCCGTGGCGTCGGATGGCCCTCGAGGCGGCTGCCGAACTTGCGGAAGGTCAGCAGCTCGTCGTCGTCGATCGCCCCGACCGCCTTCAGCATCGAGTAGTACAGCGGCGACGCGTGGCCCTTGGAGAAGATCAGGTGGTCGCGGTGGGGGTCCTCGGGGTGCGAGTAGTCGAGCCTCAGGTGGCCGTCGAGCAGCACCGCCATCAGCTCAGCCGCCGACATCGACGAGGTCGGGTGGCCCGAGCCGGCGGCGCTCGAGCAGCGCACCGAGTCGACCCGGAGCTGCTGGGCGAGCTCGTGACGGAACTCCGCCGTGCCCTGGCGCAGCTGGCTGTTGCTGTCGCCGGCGCCGCTCATGCCGCCACCAGCTGCGCGCGCTTGCTGTCGACCCCGTCGATCAGGTCGCGGAACGACTTCGCGAACTTGTCGACCCCTTCGCGTTCGAGCGTCGCGACCACCTGCTCGTAGTCGACACCCGCCGCGGCGAACTGCTCGAGCGTCCGGTGCGCCTCGTCGACGTCCTGCGTCAGCGTGTCGGCGACGCGGCCGTGGTCGAGGAACGCCTCGACCGTGGCGGGCGGCATCGTGTTGACCGTGTGCTCGCCGATCAGCTCCTCCACGTAGAGGACGTCCCGGTAGGCGGGGTTCTTGGTCGAGGTCGAGGCCCACAGGCAGCGCTGCGGCGAGGCGCCGGCCGCCGCCAGCTGCTCCCAGTCCGAGCCGCTGAACAGCTCGAGGTAGGTTTGGTAGGCGAGCTTCGCGTTGGCGATCGCGAGCTTTCCCTTGAGCTCGTCGTGACCACCGATCTCGTCGAGCTGCCGGTCGGCCTCGGTGTCGACGCGCGAGACGAAGAACGACGCGACCGAGGCAACCTTGCCGAGGTCGCCGCCGCCGTCGCGCAGGCGGCGCAGGCCGCGCAGGTAGGCCCCGGCGGCGCCGCGGTGGCGCTGCAGCGAGAACAGCAGCGTCACGTTGACCGGGATCCCAGCGGCGATCGTCTCCTCGATCGCGTCGAGACCCTCCTCGGTCCCGGGGATCTTGACGAACAGGTTCGGACGCCCGACCAGCTCGTGCAGGCGCTTGGCCTCGCGCGCGGTGGAGGCGGCGTCGTGCGCCAGATCGGGATCGACCTCCAGCGACACCCAGCCATCGTGAGTCGCGCTGCCGCCCTCGTCGAGCACCGGCCGCAGCCGGTCGCAGGCTTCGCGGACGTCGGTGCTGGCGAGCGCCAGGAACACCTCGCGCGGGTCGTCCGTCTGCTGCATGACCTCGCGCAGCTGCTCGTCGTAGGCGGTCCCCTCGGAGATCGCCTGCTGGAAGATCGTGGGGTTGGAGGTGAGGCCGGCGATCCCCTGCTCGACCAGCCGGTCGAGCTCGCCCCCGCGCACGAACTCACGAGCGATGTAGTCGATCCACGGGCTCTGCCCGTGCTCACGAAGCTGCTTGAGCGAAGTTGTCATCTCGTGTCTCCTGGTTTCGGAAGCGGCATCCGAGGTTTACCCGCATCCAGCGGCGAGAACGCCGCCGTCGGCGTAGCCAGACACATCATGACTCTAATCCAAGCATTGACAGCAATCCGCTCGTCCGAGCAGCCCGATCAGCCGCGCAGTCGCGGGTCGCGATCGCAGGTACGCGGGCATCTTCGAGGGCGCCAGCGCGGTTGGGCCGTTTGCGCCGGGAGCGCCGACGGCCGCGACGAGCATCGGCCTCGCGCACACGCTCGTGACCTGGCTGGCTGATGTCGCGGAGAACAGCGCCGGCTGATGTGGCGAGAACAGGGATCGCGTGATTAGCTTGCATTACAAGCGGTGAGTAGAGACCCATGAAGAAGATCCTCGAGCTGATCCTCTGCATCCTCCACCCGCTCGCGGTGGTGCTGATCTGGATCAACCTGCTGTTCCGCCACGACATCGGCTTCTTGGCGAAGCTCACCTGGGCGATCGCCGTGATCGTGCCACTGGTGCCGTTCGTCTACGTGCTGACCGGCAACGACTTCATCTGAGCGTGGCGTTTGCGGCCGGCGCCGCCGGCTTGTGGCACGGCGGCGCCGGGCACGTCCGGCACCGTCCGCCGGTGGGCGGGGTCCGGTCAGCTACGCATCCTCGCCGTGAGCCGGCTCCCGTCAGCGACATGCGCTCGCCGATCAGCGGGCTCCCCTCAGTGGCACGCGCTCGCCGATCAGCCGGCTCCCCTCAGCGGCACGGGCTCACCGATCAGCGGGCTCCCGTCAGCGCCCGGGGCGGCGGAGCCTGGCCGCCCTCAGCGGGCGGCCAGGCTCCGCCGCCCCAGCCCGAGCCCGAGACTCGCGTAGTTGCGCAGCAGGTGCCGCTCGGCGCCGGCGAGCACCTCCTCGAGCGCCGCCGCGAACCGGCGCAGCTCGTCCTCGCCGACGACCAGCGGCGGCAGCGCCTTGACGACGTTCATGTGGTGCCCCGCCACCTGCGTGAGGATCCGATGGTCCCGGAACAGCGGCACCGTGATCAGCTGCGCGAACAGGCCCGGCTGGCGACGCTCGACCGCGTCCCACACGCGGCGCCCGGCGCCGCCCGCCGGCGGGCCCAGCTCGATCGCCCAGATCAACCCGAGCGCCCGCACCTCGCGGACGATCTCGAACCGCTCCACCAGCGGCCGGGTCAGCTCCAGCAGCAGCTCGCCGAGCCGGGCCGCCCGTGCCACCAGCTGCTCGCGGTCGATCACCGCCAGCGTCGCGAGCGCCGCGGCGGCGGCGAGCTCGCCGTTGCCGAAAGTGGAGCCGTGGACGACGCTGCGCTCCATCGAGTCGAACGTGCCCGCAAACGCGCGGCGGCTCGCGAGCACCGCCCCGACCGGCACGTAGCCGCCCGACAGCGCCTTCGAGATCGTGATCAGGTCCGGCTCGATCCCCCAGTGCTCGAGCGCCAGGAAGCGCCCGGTGCGCCCCAGGCCGGTCTGCACCTCGTCGACGATCAGCAGCGCGCCGCTGCGGCGGCACAGCTGCTGGGCCTCGGCGAGGTAGCCGTCCGGCGCCACGTACACGCCCTTGCCCTGCACGGGCTCGACGATGAAGGCGGCCACGTCGCCGCGCCCGAGCTGGCTCGCGAGCGCGCTCGCGTCGCCGAACGGAACCGCCGTGCAGTCAGCCAGCAGCGGCCCGAAGCGCTCCCTGAACTCCTCGCTGCCGTTGACCGACAGCGACCCGAGGCTGAGCCCGTGGAAGGCGCGCTCGCAGTACACGATCCGCTTGCGGGCGGTCGCCGCACGGGCGAGCTTCAGGGCTCCCTCCACCGACTCGGTGCCGGAGCTGGTGAGCAGCACGGCCTCGATCGAGTCCGGGGCCAGCGCGACCAACTGCTCGGCCAGCACCCCCGGCAGCGTCGAGACCCCCAGCTGGGGCAGCAGCGGCAGGTCGAGCTCCAGCACGCCTTGCAGCTGGCGCTTGACCTCCGGGTGGTTGCGCCCGAGCGAGAAGACGCCGTAGCCGGCCAGCAGATCGAGGTACTCGTTGCCGTCGCGGTCGATCAGCTGGGCGCCGCGCCCCGCGACCCAGTCGCGATCGAACCCGAGCGTGCGGATCACCCGCCCGAGCTGCGGGTTCAGGTAGCGCTGGTTGAGCGCCATCGCCTCGCCGGCGCGCAGCTCCAGCAGCTCGGCGACGTCGGGCCGGCGCTGCTGCGCCGGCGAGCTTCCGTCATGCGCGCTGGAATCCACATCGCACATGCTGTCACCCGCCGCGCCGCAACACCCGGCTGTCGTCGGGCTGTCGCCGCGTCACCCGCGCCGCGTCGAGGTGCTCGAGGAACGCCTGCGCGAACTTGCGCGAGCTGCCGAGCTCGTCCCGCAGCCGCGCCAGCGTCACCGATCCCTCCTCCTCGATGATCCGCCGCACCAGCTGCTCGACCCGCGCGACGGCCTCCACGTGGGCGTACATCGCGCGGCCGACGCGCACCGCCTGGCCCGCCTGCCGCAGCGCTGCCAGCCGCTCCCGATCGCCGAGCTCTGCCTCGCTGAGCGGCTCCACCCCGGCCTCGCGGAGTCGCGCCTCGAGCGCCAGCGCGCGTTCGTCGAGCGGCGCCGGCTGCGGGCTCGCCGGCACC
>JASHQV010000399.1 GCA_030038955.1 Solirubrobacteraceae bacterium | reverse complement strand
ACTCCCCTGTCACCCTGATCGAAGTCCGCCAGCCGTGGAGCTTGCGCGCCGAGTACTTGCGGGTACTACAGTCAGGTCGCAACCCGCGCGAGAGGAATGTCATGACGACCGA
This sequence comes from Solirubrobacteraceae bacterium, assembly GCA_030038955.1. Taxonomy (GTDB): domain Bacteria; phylum Actinomycetota; class Thermoleophilia; order Solirubrobacterales; family Solirubrobacteraceae; genus Palsa-465. The sequence goes on along the minus strand of JASHQV010000399.1, from coordinate 2,922 downwards.
GACTTCAGAGCAGCGAGCTGGTTCCAGCGTCACCGCCTCGGAGACGCTGACGATCACCGACAACCGCACCGGGCGCACGTACGAGGTTCCGATCGAGGACGAGACGATTCGCGCCACCGCGCTGCGCCAGATCAAGGTCAACGACGACGACTTCGGGCTGATGGCGTACGACCCCGCGTTCATGAACACGGCGTCGTGCCGATCGTCGATCACGTTCATCGACGGAGACCGCGGGATCCTCGAGTACCGCGGCTATCCGATCGAGCAGCTCGCCGAGCGGTCCACCTATCTGGAGGTGGCCTACCTGCTGGTCCACGGCAAGCTGCCGACCCAGGCCGAGCTCGACGAATGGGTGCACCTGATCACGATCCACACGTTCGTGCACGAGAACATCAAGGAGTTCATGCAGGGCTTCCGGTACGACGCCCATCCGATGGGGATGCTGCTGGCGTCCGTCGGAGCGCTGTCCACCTTCTATCCCGAGGCCAGCCAGATCAAGGACGAGGAGAACCGCTACATCCAGGTGATCCGGCTGCTCGCGAAGATGCCGACGCTGGCCGCCTTCTCATACCGTCACAACCGCGGGATGCCGTATGTGTACCCGGACAACGACCTCGCGTACGCCGGCAACTTCCTCTCGATGATCTACAAGATGACTGAGCTGAAGTACAAGCCGGACCCCCGTCTGGAGCACGCGCTCGACGTCCTCTTCATCCTCCACGCCGACCATGAGCAGAACTGCTCCGCCAGCGCCGTACGCGGCGTCGGCTCCTCGAACGTCGACCCCTACTCGGCGGTGGCGGCCGGAGTGGCCGCCCTCTACGGCCCGCTCCACGGTGGCGCCAACGAGCAGGTGCTGCGGATGCTCCGGCGAATCGGCGACAAGCACGACATCCCGGAGTTCATCGAGGGCGTGAAGGCGGGCAACGAGCGACTGATGGGCTTCGGCCACCGGGTCTACAAGAACTACGATCCGCGCGCGAAGATCATCCAGAAGGTAACCCGCGACGTGTTCGAGGTGACCGGCACCAACCCGCTGCTGGACATCGCCATGGAGCTCGAGAAGATCGCGCTCGAGGACGAGTACTTCATCAACCGCAAGCTGTACCCGAACGTCGACTTCTACTCGGGAATCATCTACGAGGCGCTGGGAATGCCGGTGGAGATGTTCCCGGTGCTGTTCGCGATCGGCCGCACCAGCGGCTGGATCGCGCAGTGGCTGGAGATGATCGACGACTCCGAGCAGAAGATCGCGCGGCCCCGGCAGATCTACACGGGCGGTCGCAGCCTCGACTACGTGCCGATCGGCCAGCGCTCCTGACGCTCCCCGGCCCGGCGGCGCCAGTCCCCGCCGGGCGCCTACGCCTGCACGGCCGCCAACTGCGGCCGCTGGATCTCTCCCGACGGCTCGCCGTGCTGCACGAAATCGCGTGGCCGCAGCAGCAGCAGCGCCAGCAGCCCGCCGGCGAGCGCGGTAATCGCCGCGATCAGCAGCAGCTCGTTCAGCGTTGACGCGAAGTGCGCGCCAACAGTCGCCGCGGTCGTGTGGCTGAGTCCGTGCGCGAACACCGAGCCGAGCGCGGCAACCGCCGTCGCGATCCCGACCTGTCGCGCAGTGTTGCTGATCCCCGACGCGACGCCGGCGTCGCGTGGCGCAACCACGCCGACCGCGGCCGACGCCAGCGGCGGGTTGACGAGTCCAGCGCCAGCGCCGGCGACGACGAACCCGACGATCAGATGCGTCCACGACGCCCCTGGCGTGATCCCGCGCATCAGCAGCAGGCCGATGCCGACGATCATCAGGCCCGGTCCGATCAGCCAGCGCACCGGGATGTGCTGGGACACGCGCCCCGCGGGCATCGCCGTGAGCATCATCGTGCCGGTGATCAGCGCTACCCGCAGGCCGGCGGCGAGCGCCGACAAGCGCAGCCCGTCCTGGAGGTACAGCGTCAGGTACAGCGCCATTGCGAACAGTGACGCGTTCATCCCGAACGCCGCGATCAATCCACCTACGAATGCGGGCTTGCGGAACAGGCGCAGGTCGAACATCGGCTGGCGCTGCCGCCGCTCGACCAGCGGGAACGCGGCCAGCAGCGCGACCGCGATCGCGAGCGGCGCGACCACCCCGAGCGCGCTCCAGCCGCGGCGACTCGACTCGATCAGCCCGTATACGAGGCAGAACAGGCCGACCGTGAGCACGGCGAAGCCCGGCACGTCGATCCGACGCGCGCCCTGCGGCCGGAACTCGTGCACTCGGGTCAGCGTGATCAGGATCGCGACCGCGCCGATCGGGAGGTTGACGAAGAAGATCCAGCGCCAGCCGAGCTCGGTTGTCAGGAGGCCGCCGAGCAGAGGCCCGAGGCCGGAGGCGGCGCCCGCGACCGCGCCCCACACGCCGAACGCCAACCCTCGTTCCTTGCCACGGAAGGTCTGCGCCAGTAGCGCCAGCGAGGCGGCGAAGATCGTCGCCCCGCCGATCCCCTGGAAGGCCCGAAAGGCGATCAGCATCAGCCCCGAGTCGGACAGCCCGCAGAGCAGCGAGCCGGTCGTGAAGATCGCGAGTCCGCCGATGAACACGCGACGGCGACCGAGGATGTCGGCGAGCGATCCGGACGGCAGCATTACCGACGCGAGCGACAGCGAGTACGCGTCGATCGTCCACTGCACGTCCGCGAAGCTCGTGTGCAGCGCGGCGCGGATGCTGGGCAACGCGACGACCACGATCGTGATGTCGATCAGCAGCACGAAGATGCCGAGGCACACGGCTGCAAGCGTCCAATACTTGTGGATGTTGGTCTCAGCCATGCGGACAACATATCACAAGGCATTGTGAACACAAGTCGTTGTGTCCCCAGGGCCCTGTGATCGTCGTCAGCTGGGATACGCTTGGCGAATGTCGACGCTGGGAGGGCCCCGCGCTGC
>JASHQV010000043.1 GCA_030038955.1 Solirubrobacteraceae bacterium | reverse complement strand
CGCAGCGGCTCGACCAGCTGGAACTCGAGGTCCTCCGGCAGCCCGCCGACGTTGTGATGGGACTTGATCGTCGCCGTGCCGGTGCCGCCGCCGGACTCGATCACGTCCGAGTAGAGCGTTCCCTGGACGAGAAAGTCAACGTCCTCGAGCTTCGCCGCCTGCTCTTCGAAGACGCGGATGAACTCGGTCCCGATCAGCCGCCGCTTGGTCTCCGGATCGGTGACTCCGCGCAGCCGCTCGAGGAACCGCTCGGACGCGTCGATCGCGACCAGCGGCACGTGGAAGTGGTCACGGAACGCCGCCACCACCTGCTCGCCCTCGTGCTTGCGCATCAGACCGTGGTCGACGAACACGCAGGTCAGGCGGTCGCCGATCGCCTCGTGCACGAGCAGCGCGGCGACGCTCGAGTCGACCCCGCCCGACAGCCCGCAGATCGCCCGGCCGTCGGGACCCATCTGAGCGCGGATCCGCTCGATCTGCTCGTCGATCACGGAGCGCGCGCTCCAGCTGCCGGCGCAGCCGCAGACGTCGAGCAGGAAGTTGCCCAGCACCTGATGACCGTAGGGGGTGTGGACGACCTCGGGATGGAACTGGATCCCGTAGACGCCACGCTCCGCGGACTCGAACGCGGCGACCGGCGAGGCCGACGAGGCGGCCAGCGCATCGAACCCGGGTGGCGCCTCGAAGACCGTGTCGCGGTGGGACATCCAGCACGTCTGCTCGGCCGGGGTGCCGGCCAGCAGCCGGCCCTGGCTCCGCACGGTCAGCTCGGAGCGCCCGAACTCTCCGACCTCGGCCCCCTCCACGCGGCCGCCGAGCTCGCGGGCGAGCAGCTGCATCCCGTAGCAGATGCCGAGCACCGGCACGCCCAGCTCGAGCAGCTCGGGAGCGAGCCGCGGTGCCCCGTCGGCGTACACCGAAGCGGGGCCGCCCGACAGGATCAGGCCGCGCGGCGCCAGCCGGGCGACCTCCTCCACCCCGACGTGATGCGGCAGCAGCGTCGAGAACACGCCGCACTCGCGCACCCGCCGGGCGATCAGCTGCGAGTACTGGCCGCCGTAGTCGAGCACGACGACCTGGTCCACCGCCGCGCGCGACGGCGCGGAGACGCTCCCGGACGCCGCTGGCACGGGCATGATCGCCGGTTCTAGATCGTCGGTGAGCCCAGGCGCACCGGCGATCGCCGCGCCCGGCTCGGCCTGGATGCCGTCAGTCGGCGGCACCGACCGCCGCGGCCCTGCCGCCGGCGCCCATGCCGACGCCCTGCTCGCGCTGGAGCTGCTTGCCCTCCGTCTGCAGCGCCGGCGCCACCATCAGCTCGGCCCGGTTGAACTCGGCGATGTCTCGGTAGCCGGTCGTCGCCATCGATGTCCGTAGGCCGCCCATCAGGTTGAAGGTGCCGTCGTTCTCGCGGGCCGGGCCCTTGATGATCTCCTCGAGCGTCCCGTTCGGCGTGGTCGCCACGCGCGTCCCACGTGGCAGCGTCGGATGGAACGTCGCCATGCCCCAGTTGAAGCCGCGGCCGGGCGCCTCGTAGCTGCGCGCCAGCGCGGAGCCGAGCATCACCGCGTCGGCACCACACGCGATCGCCTTGGCGATGTCGCCGCCGTTGCGCATGCCACCGTCGGCGATCACCTTCACGTAGTCGCCGGTCTCCAGCATGTGCTGCGAGCGAGCTGCCGCCACGTCGGCGATCGCGGTTGCCTGCGGCACGCCGATCCCGAGCACGCCGCGGGTCGTGCAGATCGCGCCCGGTCCGACGCCGACCAGCACCCCGGCGGCGCCGGTGCGCATCAGGTGGAGTCCCGTGTGGTAGGAGGCACAGCCGCCGACCACGACCGGCGTCGGCGCCAGCTCGCGGATGAACTCCTTGAGGTTCAGCGGCTGGCGGGTCTCGTCGCTGGAGACGTGCTCGGCGGACACGACCGTTCCCTGGATAACGAGGATGTCGAGTCCCGCCTCCAGCGCCACCTCGTAGTGCTCGCGCACCTTCTGCGGGGTCAGCGAGGCCGCGGCGACGACCCCCTGCTGCTTGATCTCGCGGATTCGCTGGGCGATCAGCTCGGGCTTGACCGGCTCCCGGTAGATGTCCTGCAGCTCGCGCGTGGCGATGTCCTTGGAGAAGCTGGCGATCCGCTCGAGCTGGGCGTCGGCGTCCTCGTAGCGGCAGAAGATGCCCTCGAGGTTGAGCACCGCGAGCCCGCCGAGCTTGCCGATGATGCCGGCGGTGGCCGGCGAGACGACGCCGTCGAGCGCGGCCGCCAGCAGCGGCAGCTCGAACCGGTAGGGACCGAGAGTCCAGGTGATGTCGACGCCATCGGGATCCCGGGTCCGCCGCGACGGCACGATCGCGATGTCGTCGAAGCCATACGCCCGGCGCGCCTTCTTGCCACGTCCGATCTCGACTTCCATCAGCTCATCCTAGAGCTTGTCGCGGACGGGGGCACGATGCTCAGAGGCTGAGAGACGACCGGTCTGGCGGCAACCACGGTCGTCTCGACTGTAGCAGCGGGATCACGCTCAGCCGACCTGCGCGGGCAGGCTGACGCGCTCGGCCTGAACGGTCTCGAGGATCCGCTCGACCTTCGCCGGCTCGAGGATCCCGGCGCCGATGTGCTGGGTCGACTCGGCCCCGCACGCGACCCCGTAGCGGAGGCACTCGACCGGCGAGCGGTCGGCGTAGCGGGCGGCCACGTAGCCGGCCAGGAAGGCGTCGCCGGAGCCGATCGGCGAGCGCGCCTCGAGCGGCTCGACTCGAACCCGGTAGAGCGCCGGCGCGCCGGCCTCGAGCACCCGCGCGAAGCAGCCGTCGGACACGGTCATGATCGCCTCGGCGGGACCGAGCCGGGCCATCTCGGCGACCGCGCTGATCCGGTCGTCGGCGTCGTTGAACTCATGGCCGACCAGCTCCTCGGCCTCGAGCTCGTTCGGCGAGATGACCTCGGGCTCGGCCTTGACCGCGTGGCGCAGCGGCTCGCCGTCGGTGTCGAGGATCGTCGTCACGCCGAGCTTGCGCACGCCGCGGATCAGCTCGGCGTAGGTGTCCGGCGCCACGCCCCACGGCAGGCTGCCGGCGAACACGCAGATCCTGGCGCCCGTCGCCAGGTACATGAGCTTCTCGCGGAACTGTTCCAGCTCCTCCTCCGAGATCGCCGGCCCGCGCTCGTTGATCTCGGTGTGCAGACCCGTGGTGGGGTCGATCACGGCCGTGTTCGTGCGCGACTCCTCGTGGATTCGCACGAACGAGTTCAGCACCGCCTCATCGCCCAGCGCCTCGACGATCTGGCTGCCGGCGGCGCCTCCGGCGAGGCCGGTGGCGATCACCGGCTGACCGAGCAGCTTGATCGCGCGCGCGACGTTGACGCCCTTGCCGCCCGGCATCGTCGTATGGTCGACCGTCCGGTGGCGACGTCCGGGGGTGAAGCTGGGCACCTCGAGCGTCTTGTCAAGCGCCGTGTTGAGCGTCACGGTGATGATCATCGTTCCTCCACGGGTCCTCGCACCGGCCGCTTCCGGCGGCGACGCCGCACGGTGAGCGCCAGCGCACAAGCGGCAGCGAGCAGCAGCCACAGCAGCGTAGACGGTCGCGCCAGCAGGTGGGCAGCCTTGCTCACCGGCGACACGGCCGGCACCGCCTGAGTGACGATCAGGCGGTCGCGCCCGACCAGGTGGCGGCCCACGTAGATCAGCGCCTCACCGACGACCGCGTGTCGCGGTAGCGGCCCCGACAGCTGCTTCGGCAGCCGCAGCACGACGTGGACGCGGGCGGTCTTCGCCACGACGCGCTTGAACGGGCGGATCGCGATCACCGGGATCCGGCGGCTCGAGTCCTGCTCGGGCAGGCGCGCGAGCACCTGGTGTGAGCGGATCGCGCGGTCGAGGTGGAACGCCGCGAAGCCGTAGTCGAGCAGCGCCAGGGCGTTGTCATCGCGGGCGGCTTCGCTGGCCGTGCCGAGCACCGAGCCGATCAACGTCATCCCCCAGCGAGTGGCCGACACGACCAGCACGTAGCCGGCATCGTCGGTATGCCCGGTCTTGACGCCGTTGATCCACCTGTAGCGGTCCAGCAGGTCGTTGAGGTTGACGACATAGAGCGAGGAGGCGCCGGCGCGCAACACCGCCGAGCGGGTATCGACGATCCGCCGAAAGACGCGGTAGTGATCGCGGTCGTAGTCCGCGAGCAGGTCGAGGTCGAGCGGGCTCGAGTAGTTCCCCGGCGTGTCGAGCCCGATCGGCGTCGAGTAGTGCGTGTGCGTCAGGTGCAGCGCCCGCGCCTGCGCGTTCATCATCGCGATGAAGCGGGCAACCGAGTGGTGGCCGACGTTGTAGGCGAGGTCCTCGGCGGCGTCGTCGGCGCTCGGCAGCATCATCGCCTCGAGCAGGTCGTGCACGCTCATCCGCTCGCCCGGCACCAGCCCGATCTGCGAGTCGCCAGGCGCCGCTACCCAGTCGTTCTGGGTGAAGATCGTGCTCAGGTTGTGGACGTGCTCGAGCGTGATCAGCGCGGTCATCAGCTTCGTGGTGCTGGCGATCGCGAGCTCGGCGTTCGGGCGGACGCCGTACAGGAGACGGCCGGTTGCAGCATCGATCAGGGCGGCGCCGGTGACCGCCAGCTGCGGGTGCGGGGTCGGCCTGGCAGCCGGCGCAGCCGACGCCGAGGGCGCTGGCGCGATCAGCCAGATCAGCGACACCAGCGCCGCCACCAGCGCTCCGCGGATCCGCGCTGGGCTCGCGCTGCGCGTCATCGCCTCAGCCTCAGGCGCTGTCCGATCTGCAGCGCGCTCGACGAGACGCCCGGGTTGAGGCGCTCCAGCAGCGGCAGCGACACGCCCGTGCGCGCCGAGATCACCGACAGGCTGTCGCCGGCGCGCACCGTGTAGTACTGGCCCCCGGCAACCGTGCCAGCTCCGGCTTTGGTGCCGGAGCTGGTGGAGCTGGAGCGCCCGTGGACGGTGGCTGTCGACCGGGTGGTGCGAGTCGAGGAGCTCACGCCCAGGTCGTGCTGCACGATCACGTAGGTGGCGACGGCGGCCGTCGCGAGCGCCAGCGGTGCCAGGTAACGGGCCGGATGCCGACGCGCGCGCGACTGCTCGTACATCGCCGTTCGATCATACCTGCGGCCTCCGGCGGCGAGCGGCCGCGCCTCAGCTCTCAGGCGCTGATCTCCCAGGTGAGCGCGCGCAGACGGGCAGCCTCGCGGCGAGCGGCGTCCGCGGGCTCGCCGCCAAGTCGCTGATACGCGAACACGAGGCTACGCGAGGCGCTGACGAGGCCACCACCGCGCCCTGGCGCATACGCTGCGGCCAGCCGCTCGATGCGGCCACCCTGCGCGCCGACGCCCGGCAGCAGGAGGACCGCGTGCGGCATCAGCGCTCGCAGCCGCTCGAGGCGATCGGCGGCCGTCGCCCCGACGACCGCGCCGACGTCCGACAGCCCCGACTCGCCGACCCCGGCCGCGCCCAGCCGATCGACCAGCACCGCCAGCCGCTCGCTGACGCTGCCGCCGATCGCCAGCTCCATCTCCTGGAGGTCGACCGCGCCGGGATTGGATGTGCGCACCAGCACGAATAGGCCGCCGCCGGACCGGCGCGCGCCGCTGAGCAGCGGCTGCAGCGCATCGACGCCGAGCAGCGGGTTGGCCGTGAGCGCGTCCACGCCAAGGCCTCGAAGCTCGCCAAACGGGGTCGTGGTGATGCCGAAGAACGCCTGTGCGTACGCCTCGGCGGAGACGTCGATGTCGCCGCGCTTGGCGTCTGCGATCACCAGCAGGCCAGCATCGCGCGCATGCGCGATCGCCTCCCCCAACGCGGCCCAGCCGGGCGCGCCGAGGCGCTCGAAGCAAGCCACCTGGAACTTGGCGGCGACGCATTCGGCACCGGCCGCAGCGATCACCAGCCGGCAGTGGGCGGCGACGGCCGCAGCGGCCCGGACAGCGACCGCGTCGGCGTCACCGCCGGCGATCGGGCCCGCGGCCCCGTCGGCGATCGGGCCCGCATCTCCGGCGACGCCCTCGGCGGGGTCACCGGCGACGAACGCGGTGGGATCGGCGGCGACGCCCTCGGTGGGGTCACCGGCGACGAACGCGGTGGGGGGTGGGGTGGGCATCCTGCCCACCCCACCCCCCACTTCGACGGCCCGAGGCCACAGTCGCGCCGGATCGGGGTCCAGCCCCAGCACCAGCTGGGACTGACGCTGCTCGACCAGCCGGGCCAGCCGGTCGCCGAACCCCTGGGAAGCCGCGGAATCCGAAGCGGGGCGCTCCGATCGGGACGCCGGCTCGCCGGCGTCACCGGGCGCCGCCACCGTCTCCGAGGCCTCTCGCGACTCAGGTCAAGCCGGCGACGAGTTCAGTTCACGGCCTTCTTCAGCGACGCTCCGGCGGTGAACTTCGGCGCCCTCGAAGCGGCGATGTGGATCCTCTCGCCGGTGGCCGGATTGCGGCCCTCGCGCGCGCTGCGCTGCGAGACGCTGAACTTGCCAAAGCCCGAGAACGTCACGTCGCTGCCACGCCTGAGCGCGTCCTCGATCGTGCCGAGCATCGCCTCAACCGCTCCGGAGGCGTCCCGCTTGCTCAAGCCGGCTCGATCGGCGACCTGGTCGATGAACTCCGATTTCGTCACTTGCTCCCTCCTTCGAGGTGGTAGGAATCGTCGAAGCTAACAGGCACCGCGGACGACGGGAACTGCCAGCTCAGCACCGGCACCGCACATTTCCGCATCTACCATGATTTCAACATGCCACGCGCACCGTATCGCCTGACAGCATCTGAAGGGATTCCGATTCGCTCCTGCGCCGGAGGTGGCCATCCATGGCGGTGAGCTCCCCGGAGCCCGACCGCTCCCGTGTGGCGGAGCCGGGCTCGCCTGAGCCGGTGCCCGAGGCGGCCTCGGCGGAGGACTTGCGGGACGTCGAGCACCTCGCCCGTCAGCCCGAGCCGGTGCCCGAGACGGCCCCGGCGGAGGGCTTGCGGGACGTCGAGCACCTCGCCCGTGAGCCGGACACCGAGCCCGTCCACCCGGTGCGGGACGATGCGCCCATGGACGAGACCCTGCCCGGCAACCAGGAGGCGGCCAACGGCTCCGTCGATGTTCAGAGGATCTGCTGGTCCTTGACCACGGTGGCGTGCCTGATCGCGATGGTGATTCTCGGCCTGCGAGGCGATATCGGGTATGCCGGCGTGACGCTGGCGGTGGCGATCGCCGCCGCGATCAACCTCTTCTGAACCCGTTGCATCCACAGCTCGGAAGTGTGCGGGCAGGCGAGCGCCTCGCCGCGGCGATCGGCGCGCAGACTACGCCGCCGCACGTCCCGTGAACCACTCCGCAAACGCCCGCAGTGCCCGCCCGCGATGGCTGATCGCGTCCTTCTCGTGGTCGCTCAGCTCGGCCATCGTCTTGCCCGGTGGGCCGTCGGTCGGCAGGAACGCGGGGTCATAGCCGAACCCTCCGCTGCCGCGGGGCTCGCCCAGCCGCCCCGTGCAGTCCCCAACGAACACCCGCTCCAGCGGCTGCCCGCCGGGATCGGCAGCCGGCTCCACGTAGACGACCGCACACACATAGCGCACGCGGCTGCCGAGCGGAGCCTCGGCGAGCAGCTTCCGCAGGTTCTGCTCGTCGGTGGCGTGCTCGCCGGCGTACCGGGCGGAGCGGAAGCCCGGCGCCCCGCCGAGCGCCTCCGCCTCGATCCCCGAGTCGTCGGCGATCACCGGACGGGACAGTGCCAGCGCCGCGGCTCGCGCCTTCGGCGACGCGTTGGCCGCAAAGCTGTCGCCGACCTCTGCCGGCAGCTGCACCAGCTCGGGCAGCGGCTCGACCGTGAGTCGCCACGGGGCGAGGATGCGCCTAACCTCGCGGAGCTTGTGCCGGTTGCGGGTGGCGAGGACGAGCGGGCGCGGGGAGACCTCCATCCGTGGGCTCAGGCTCCGGTGCCGGCAGCCGCTTCCTGAGCGCCGCCGACAGCCCCCTCCTGAGCGGCCGCGACAGCTGCTTCCTGAGCGACCCGCAGTGTCTCGATGCCACCGGCGGCGAGCCCCAACAGCTCGTCCAGGTGCGCCCGCGACAGCGGCGTCCGCTCGGCCGTCGCCTGCACCTCGATCAGCGCGCCGGCGCCGGTCATCACGACATTGGCGTCGACCTCGGCGGTCGAGTCCTCGGAGTAGTCGAGGTCGAGGCACGGCAGGCCGTCGATGATCCCGCAGGAGATCGCGGCGACCGTCCCGTTCAACGGCGAGCGCGGCAGCCGCCCCTGCCGGACGAGGCCGTCGAGCGCCAACCGCAGGGCGACCATGCCGCCGGTGATCGCAGCGCAGCGGGTGCCGCCGTCGGCCTGCAGCACGTCACAGTCGATATAGACCGTGCGCTCGCCCAGCGCCGCGAACTCGATCACGCCCCGCAGCGAGCGCCCGATCAGCCGCTGGATCTCCACCGAGCGGCCATCGAGGCGTCCCTTGGCGACGTCGCGCTGCTTGCGCTCACCGGTCGACGCCGGCAGCATCCCGTACTCGGCGGTGACCCATCCGCGTCCTTGCCCGGCCATCCATCGCGGCACGCTGTCCTGCACCGAGGCGGTGCAGATCACTCGCGTCTCGCCGATCGAGATCAGCGCCGAGCCCGCCGCCGTGCGGACGAACCCGGGCTCGATCTTCACGGGCCTCAGCTGATCGGCGCCGCGGTCGTAGCTGCGAGTCCTCATCGAGCCACCGCGACGGGCATCCGCACCTGCTCGACATCCCCAAGCGGCATCTGCAGAAAGCGCGTGCCGACGGCCTTGAACGAGGCCGCGTCGTCGGTGCACTGGAAGCGGTAGGTACCCTCGGTCTTCTGAGGGTTGAGCAGGTCACGGGCGGCAAGGGCGCGCTCGACGGAGCGGGCCACGCCGGCCCCGGCTGAGACCAGCTTGACGTCACGTCCGAGCATCCGCTGCAGCATCGCGGCGCACAGCGGGTAGTGGGTCGAACCGAGGATCACGGTGTCGACCGCGGCCGCACGCAGTGGCGCGCAGTAGCCACGCACGGTCTCGACGACGCGCTCGTCGAACGGAAACCCCGACTGGATCATGCGCGCGAGGTCCGCACAGGCGACGCTCTCCAGCTGCACGTGCGAGTCGGCGGCGGCGATCGCCCGCTCGTAGGCGCCGTTGGCGACGGTCGCGGGCGTCGCGAGCAGGCCGATCCGACCCGAGTGGCTCGAGACCACGGCGAGCTGCGCGGCGGGGCGCAGCACGCCGATCACGGCAACGTCCGGTGCGGCCTCCACCAGATGCTGCTCGAGCGTCTCGAGCGCCGCCGCGCTCGCCGAGTTGCAGGCGACGACGATCAGCTTCGCCCCGACCGCCAGCAGGTGGTCGGTGAGCTCGAGCGAGAACTGCCGCAGCTCGTCCTGGGTGCGGTCACCGTAGGGGAAGTGGACGGTGTCGCCCACGTACACGTAGTCCTCGGCAGGCAGCGACACGAGCAGCTCGTGGAGGATCGTGAGGCCGCCGACGCCGGAGTCGAACACGCCAATCGGATCGCTGGGCGCGAGCGCAGGACGCGAGCCGTCGGTCGCGAAGTTTGCGGAGGTCATCGTTGGTTTGATGTCGTCAGCTTGAGCATGCGTGCGCTTGTCGTCACCAACATGTACCCCACGCCCGAGCGTCCGGCGTTCGGGCGCTTCGTGCAGGATCAGGTGGAGGCGCTCCGCCGGCTGCCCGACATGGATGTCGAGGTAAGCGCGTTCGCCGGCGGCACACCTGCAGCCTACCTCGCTGCCGCCCGCAGGCTCCGCCGTCGCTACGCGCCCGGCACGCTCGAGGTCGTGCACGCGCACTTCGGGCTGTCGGCCTGGCCGGCGCTGGCGGCGCCGGCGCGGATCCGCGGGGTGACCCTGCACGGAACCGACATCTCCCATCCACGGTCGCGTGCGATCACGCTGCCGGCGCTGCGACGGATGGATCTGGTTGCGGCCGTGTCGAGCGAGCTGGCGGCTCAGGTTCCGGGCTGGGCGAGCCGGACGCCGGTGCGGGTGCTTCCGTGCGGCGTCGATCTCTACCGCTTCCGGCGGGTCGACCGAGGCCAGGCGCGAGCGGCGATCGGGGTCGACCCGGCGCGCCCCTGCCTGCTGTTCCCCGCCGATCCGACGCGCCCCGAGAAGCGCCATGAGCTGGCCGCCGCGCTCGCCGCCCGCCTGCAGGTGCCGCTGCTGACGCTAGGCTCGGTGGCACCCGAGCGCGTGGTGCTGTACGTGAACGCGGCCAGCGCGGTGCTGGTCACCTCGAGCCGCGAGGGGTTCGGGCTGTCGGTGCTGGAGGCGCTGGCCTGCGACGTGCCGGTGCTGGCGACCCCGCACGGGGTGGCGCCCGAGGCGCTCGCGGGCGTCTCGGGGACGCTGTGCGCCGAGTTCGACGAGCGCGTCTGGGCCGCGGCGCTGGCGCCGCACCTGGCCCGGGCGGACCCGCGGGTGAGGGGGCGCACCGTCGCGGAGCTGTACTCCGTCACGGTGACCGCGCGAACGCTCGCGTCGACCTGGGAGGAGCTGCTCGCCGGCAGCTGAGGAGAGGGTGACGCACCTGATGCTGCTGATACAGGACTCAGGTGCATCACCCGCCCTCCTCACTGCAAGACGGGCCAGATCTCCCGCAGGCGCCGCCGCGCCGTGAGCGCGATCTCGTTGGGCGCCTCGGATCCCGCGTCAGCGCTTCCGTCACCCCCGCGCAGCACGTCCATCGTCACCGCCACCGAGCGGGCCAGCGGCTCCAGCGCGTAGCCACCCTCGAGCACCGCGCCAACCGGCACCGCGAGCTCCCCGGCGAGCCCTCGGACCACGCGCGCCAGCGCGCCGAAGCCGGCGTCGGTGACGCGGCAGCCGGCCAGCGGATCGCCATCGTGAGCGTCGTATCCCGCCGAGATCAGGATCAGCTGCGGCCGGTACCAGCGGGCGACTGGCGCGACCACGTCGCGCGCCAGCGAGACGAACTCGGCATCGCCCGACCCGGACGGGACCGGCAGGTTGAGCGTGTACCCGCGACCAGCCCCGCGCCCGACCTCGCCGCCCGCACCCGTGCCCGGGAACAGCGGCCGCTCGTGGATCGACGCGTACAGCACCGCATCGGTGTCGTAGAAGATCTCGCTCGTGCCGTTGCCGTGGTGGGCGTCCCAGTCGAAGATCATCACTCGCTCGAGGCCGCCGGCCGCGAGCGCGTGCCGCGCCGCCACCGCGATGTTGCTGAACAGGCAGAAGCCCATCGCCCGCTCGGGCAAGGCGTGATGCCCGGGTGGTCGGTGCGCGCTGAAGCCGACCGACCCGGGACCGCCGGCCAGCAGGCGATCGACCAGCGCGACCGCGCCGCCGGCGCTGCGCAGCGCTGCCTCCCACGAGCCGCGGCTGATCACCGTGTCCTCGTCGAGTGACCCTCCCCCCTCCGCGCACTTGCGCTCGATCGCCTCGACGTACGCGCGCGGGTGCACGCGCTCGAGCGCCGCGCGCGCGACCGCCGGCGACTCCACCCGCTCGTAGCCGAGCCAGCCGCGGCGCTCCAGCTCGTTCATCACCGCGACGATCCGCTCCGGCCGCTCGGGATGGCCACCGGTGTCGTGCTCGAGCGACGCGGGGTGAGAGAACAGCACGGCCTCGAATGCCATCGCAGAGATACCGTACTGCCAGTGATCGAGCCAAGTTCGCAGCTGATCGTCGTCGGGGCGGGCGCCGCCGGTCTGTACACGGCGCTGTCCGCGGCGCGGCGCGGCGCGCGCGTGACGCTCGTCTCCGCGATGCCGCTGGCCGGCGCCTCCAGCTACTGGGCCCAGGGCGGCCTGGCCGCGGCGATCGGACCCGACGACAGCCCGGACCAGCACCTGGCCGACACGCTCGCCGTGGGTCGCGACGCGGTCCGCGAGTCGGCCGCGCGCGTGCTCGTCGACGAGGCCGCGAACGCGGTCGCTGATCTGGCCGCGCTTGGGGTTAGCTTCGACGCCGATGCCGACGGGCAGCCTGCGCTCGCGCTGGAGGGCGGGCACGGCCGGCGCCGGATCGTTCACGCCGGCGGCGCGGCCACCGGCCGGAGGATCATCCGGCAGCTGTCGGCGGAAGCGGTCAACGACCCGCGGATCGAGGTGCTCGAGGACCGTCGCGTGACGGCGCTGCTCCCGCATGAGGGCCGCTGTATCGGCGTGCGCCTAGCCGACGGCGAGACGCTCACCGCCGCCGCCACCGTGCTGGCCACGGGCGGCGCCGCCGCGCTGTGGACGCGTACCACGAACCCACCCGGGGCCACCGGCGGCGGGCTGCTGCTCGCCTACGCCGCGGGGGCGGCGCTGGCCGACCTCGAGCTGCTGCAGTTCCACCCGACCGCGCTGGTCGCCAGCGACGGCGTCGACGGCCTCCTCGTGACCGAGGCGGTGCGGGGCGAGGGGGCGATCCTGGTGGATGCGGCGGGCGAGCGGTTCGTCGACGAGCTCGCGCCCCGCGATCACGTCGCCCGGGCCGTGCACGAGGCGATGGCACGCACCGACGCGGCCTCAGTGGGACTCGACATGCGCCGCGTCGACCCCGCGCTGTTCCCCAACGTCGTCACCGCCCTGCGGCGCGCCGGGATCGATCCCGAGCGCGAGCTGGTGCCGGTGGCGCCGGCCGCGCACTACATGATGGGTGGCGTCGCGACCGACCTCGACGCCCGCACCACGCTGGCCGGCCTATACGCGGTCGGGGAGTGCTCCTGCACGGGCCTGCACGGCGCCAATCGACTGGCGTCGAACTCGCTGACCGAGTGCTTCGTGTTCGGCGCGCGGGCGGCACGCGCAGCGCTGACGGAGCCCGCCCCGCCGGCCGTCGCCTCGAAGCCGAGCGCAGTCGCCGCCGCGAGCTCGACCACCAGTGAGGCGAGCCCCGCCCCGACTCGCCCGCCGGCGCTGACCACGGCCAGCCGCGAGGCCCTGTGGCGCGACGCCGGCCTCGTGCGCGACGGGCCCGGGCTGACGCGGCTGCTGTCAGACCCCCACCCGCTGGTCCGGCTGATCGCCGCCGCCGCGCTCGCCCGCAGCGAGAGTCGCGGCGCCCACCAGCGCCGCGACTTCCCCGAGGTGAATCCGGCGTTCGACCACCGGCACGTGACGCTGACGCGCGACCGCCCCGCGGCGGTCGAAGCGTGGCGCTGAGCCAACCCCCTGATCAGCAGTTATTACTGATAGGGCGTCAGTGGTTTCTACTTAATCGCGCCTTAACAGACGCTACAGGCGGGTCTTCACGTTTTCTGGAAATACTCGCGCACGCGGAAACAGAGGCTGACGGCAGGGGTGCCGAAAGGAGCAAGGTTATGTACCGCTTCAGCAGGGCGATTTACAGGGAGCTCGCCAGCGAGATCATTGAGGATCCTTGCAGCGAGACGCCGTATGCGAACCACGAGCGCGTGCTGCATGCCTGCGAGGCGGCGGTCGAGCGGCTGGCGACCGACCGGCACTACTTCGCCCATCCGGCCCGCAGCCTGTTCTGCGACATACGCGTGTACTTCCCGATGTGCTGCCAGCGTCGCGTGCTCAACGTGGTCAGGCAGTACATGGGGTTCGCCGACGAGTACCTGCGCAACCTGCCGCACAACGGCTTCGACGCGTACGGCAACCCGCTCCAGTGTCGCGCCAGCACCCGCAAGGGCACCCCGTGCCAGCGGATGCCGCTGCCCCACAACGGCTACTGCCCGTCGCACCAGCACCTCGCCGAGACCGAGGAGGTTCCGGCCTACGCGGCCGCCTGAGCGGTCCCGTCCGCCGCAGCTGGGGCGCGGCTGGCGCTGCCGCGTGAGCTTCCCGCCGCGCAACTGTTGATTTCGTAAGGGCCCCGCATTCGCGGGGCCCCGTCGTTGCTGGACGGCACCGGCACGCGGGCGGCATGTAGCGTCCCCGAGATGCTCCTGGGGATCGACGTCGGCGGCACCTTCACCGACGCGGTGCTGGCGCTCGACGGCGGGATCGTGAGCGCGAAGGCGCCGACCACTCCCCGCGACCAGTCGGAGGGTGTGATCGCCGCCGTCGAGGCGGTGCTGGCCCAGGCCGGGCGGCCGGCCGCGGCGATCAGCTCGTTCTCGCACGGGATGACCGTCGCCACCAACGCGCTGCTCGAGGGCCGGACCGCACGGGCGGCGCTGATCGCCACCGACGGGTTCACCGACGTGGTCGAGCTCGGGCGCCAGAACCGCGCCGAGCTGTACCGGCTGTGCGCGCCGGGGCCGGCGCCGCTGGTCGGCGACGAGCTGCGGTTCGCGGCGCCGGAGCGGATGACCCCCGACGGCCCGCTGATCCCGCTGAGCGCAGCCGACGCCCGGCGGCTGGCGCAGCGCGTCGCCGCCACCGGCGTCGAGGCGGTGGCGGTGGCGCTGCTGCACTCCTACCGCCACCCCGAGCACGAGCAGCTGCTCGGGCGGGCGCTGACCGAGCTCGCCCCGCACGTCACGCGACACCTGTCGCACGAGCTCGTCGGCACCTTCCGCGAGTACGAGCGCGCCGCCACCACCGAGCTCGACGCCGCCCTCTCTCCCCTGCTCGCCGGCTACCTCCACGGCCTCCGCGACCGCTGCCTTCAGGAGGGGCTGCCGGAGCCCACGATCATGCAGTCCGCCGGCGGGCTGATCGAGCTCGAGCGGGCCGCCGCCCACGCCGCCCTGACGGTCCTGTCGGGTCCGGCCGCCGGCGCCGCCGGAGCAGCCTTCGCGGCCCGCGCCGCCGGGCTCGAGGACGTGCTGTGCCTCGACATGGGCGGCACCTCGTGCGACGTCTGCGTGGTCGACGGCGGCGCCGTGCTGCGGCGGTCGGGCGGCTCGATCGGGCCGCATCCCGGGCGACCGCTGGCGCTGCCGATGCTGGCGGTCCACACGGTCGGCGC
>JASHQV010000398.1 GCA_030038955.1 Solirubrobacteraceae bacterium | reverse complement strand
CTGATGCGTGGATTCATCACCGACCCGTCGGCCGCGGACGGTTTGCGGCTGGCAAGCGATCTGTCCGAGCCCGAGGCGACGGCGGACGAGCTGATCCTCGAGGTACGGGCGTTTGCGATCAACCGCGGCGAGCTGTTCCTGCTGCGACAGCGACCTGACGGGTGGCGACCGGGTCAGGACGTCGCCGGCGTGGTTGCGCAGGCCGCGGCCGACGGCAGCGGACCAGCCGTCGGCGCTCGCGTGGTCGGCGTGGTCGACTGGCACGGCTGGGCCGAGCGGGTGGCAGTGCCGGTGCAGTGGGCGGCCACGCTCCCGGACGAGGTCTCGTTTGAGCAGGCGGCTTCGCTGCCGATCGCCGGGCTGACCGCATTGCGGGCGCTGCGCGTGGGCGGAGCGCTGCTCGGTCGGCGCGTGCTGATCACGGGCGCGACCGGCGGGGTCGGACAGTTCGCGGTGCAGCTTGCGGTGGCGGCAGGCGCGCGCGTGACCGCGCAGGTGAGCGCCGCCGAGCGCGCAGCTGAGGCGCGGGCGCTGGGAGCGCACGAGGTGGTCGTGTCGCTCGAAGACGAGGCGCTCGGCCCGTTCGAGCTGGTGCTCGACGGAGTCGGCGGCCCGATCCTGCGCGCGGCCGTGCATCGCCTCGCGCCGGGCGCCATCGCAGCCACATATGGGACCGTTGGAGGACTCGCCGAGCTCGGGTTGCCCGACTTCGGCTCGGCGCCGGGAGCGAGCGTGATGGGGTTCTTCCACGCCCATCCCGAGAGCGAGAAGGGGGCGGACCTGGCGACGCTGGCGGGACTGGTGGCCGACGGGCGGCTGACGCCGCTGCTGGGAGCCGTGCGCGACTGGGAGCAGACGGCCGCGGTGCTCGAGGCGCTGTCCCGGCGCGAGCTCCGTGGCAAGGCGGTGCTGATCCGCAGCTGAGCGGCGGCGCTTGTGGCGCTGCCGCTCAGCCGGCCGCGAAGTTCGCGGCCAGGTCAGGGCTGGCGCGCCAGCCCGGCCAGGCGCGCCAGCCGGGCGGCGTGTCAGGGCTCGCGGGCTGCGCGTGCGGCCGCCGTCTCGGACGACGGGACGACGATCACCGGCCGGTCGGCGTGCTGGATGACGGCGTGCGAGACGCTGCCGAGCAGCAGCGACTTGATCCCCGTCAGCCCGCGCGTTCCGACGACGATCGCGTCCGCCCCCAGCTCGCGCGCCTCGGACAGGATCGACCCGGCGATCGTCAGGCGCTGGGAGCACGTCCGCGGCTCCGCGTCGAGCCCGGCGGCGCGGGCGCGCTCGGCGCCCTCCGCCGCTCGCTCGCTGGCTGCCTGGGCGCTGGCGGCGTCGATCTCCTCGAACGAGACCGTCCCGGGCGCCAGGCCGATCCCCGTGCGCGCCATCGTCTCGATGAACGGAACCCAGACCGCGAGGACGGTCGCCTGCGCGCCGGGGAACAGCTTCCCGGCCTGGTCGATCGCAGCACCGGCGTCGAGCGAGCCGTCATAGGCGATCACGATCATCGGCTGATCCTAGTGGGCCTCCCGGGAATGTTGTGCCTGAAACGGCGAGGTCCGATGCGATCGCGGGTCGAATATCGACGGATAGTCTGGCGAATTTCGACCCGCGGGCGCCGCGGGCGTGATCATCGGGCATCACATGATCGGCGTGTCCGGGCGGCGGCGCACGCTCGGACGACAGGCGATGTGAGTCATCGCGACACGGCGAGCGTCGGGCGGGCGACCACGAGCTATCGGGGTGGACTACGGATCACGTTTGTGGGCGTCGCCCGATGGCAGCTTCCAGCGGCTCGGCGAGAGTCGCTCAAACTGATGACACGGTGGTCAGAGAGCTTGTCTCTGCCGCGAAAGGAGAGTCACATGGCTACCACTGTTACACCTCAGGCGACGTACGAAGCGCCGGGAGAGTCCGGCAGCCCGGTAGAGCTCAAGGAGCGCTACGACAACTTCATCGGCGGCAAGTGGATCCCGCCGACCACGGGCGAGTACCGCGAGAACCTGACGCCGTCGACCGGCCAGCCGTTCTGCGAGATCGCGCACTCGGGTAACGACGACATCGAGCTGGCGCTCGACGCCGCGCACGCCGCCAAGGACAAGTGGGCTGCATACTCGCCCGCCGAGCGGGCGAAGGTGCTGAACGCGGTCGCCGACCGAATCGACGAGCACCTCGAGATGCTGGCCGTGGCCGAGAGCTACGACAACGGCAAGCCGGTGCGCGAGACGCTCGCCGCCGACATCCCCCTGGCGGCCGATCACTTCCGCTACTTCGCGGGCGCGGTGCGCGCCGAGGAGGGGCGCATCTCGGAGATCGACGAGAAGACCTACGCCTACCACTTCCAGGAGCCGCTCGGGGTCGTCGGTCAGATCATCCCGTGGAACTTCCCGCTGCTGATGGCGGCATGGAAGATCGCGCCGGCGCTGGCGGCGGGCAACTGCACCGTGGTCAAGCCGGCGAGCGCGACGCCGTGGTCGATCCTCAAGCTGTGCGAGGTGATCGGCGACCTGATCCCCGACGGCGTGCTGAACGTCGTCAACGGACCGGGCGCGGAGATCGGCAAGGCGCTGGCCACCAACAAGCGGATCGCCAAGGTAGCGTTCACCGGGGAGACCGTGACCGGCCGGCTGATCATGCAATACGCGGCGCAGAACCTGATTCCGTCGACGACCGAACTCGGCGGCAAGTCGCCGAACGTCTTCTTCGAGGACGTGATGGCGGCCGACGACGCGTTCCTCGACAAGGCCGTGGAGGGACTCGTCCTGTACGCGTTCAACAAGGGCGAGGTCTGCACCTGCCCGTCGCGGGCGCTGATCCAGGAGTCGATCTACGATCGCTTCATGGAGCGGTGCCTCGAGCGCATCCGCCAGATCAAGCAAGGCGACCCGCTCGATCGCGAGACGATGATCGGCGCGCAGGCCTCGACCCAGCAGCTGGAGAAGATCGAGGGCTACGCGAAGATCGGCCGCGACGAGGGCGCCGAGTTGCTGATCGGCGGCGAGCGCACGCCGATGGAGGGACGCCTGGCGGGCGGCTACTACTTCGAGCCGACCGTGTTCAAAGGGCACAACAAGATGCGGATCTTCCAGGAGGAGATCTTCGGACCGGTGCTTGCGGTCACCACCTTCAAGGACGAGGCCGAGGCGCTCGAGATCGCCAACGACACGATGTACGGACTCGGCGCCGGCGTGTGGACGCGCGACGGCGGGCGCGCCTTCCGGATGGGACGCGCGATCCAGGCCGGTCGCGTGTGGACCAACTGCTACCACCAGTATCCAGCGGGCGCGGCGTTCGGCGGCTACAAGGCCTCCGGCGTCGGGCGCGAGAATCATCGCATGATGCTCGAGCACTACACGCAGACCAAGTGCCTGCTGGTTAGCTACGACCCCGAGGCGATGGGGCTGTTCTAACGGGACCGCCGCACCAGCAAGATCGGAGCCCGCTGTGACGGCGGTCTCTCCTCCCGACCCAGCGGCGGGCTCCGAGCCGGTCGTGGTTGCAACCGCGGAGGCGCTCGAGCTGATCGCGCGCCTCCGCGCGATGCATGGTCCGCTGATGTTCTTCCTGTCCGGTGGCTGCTGCGACGGCAGCGCGCCGATGTGCCTCGCCGACGGCGAGCTGCCGGTCGGTCGGGGCGACCTGCGGCTAGGTGAGATCGGCGGCGCGCCGTTCTACATCGACGCCGAGCAGTACGAGCGCTGGGGGCGTCCGCGCTTCGAGATCGACGTCTCGCCCGGCGCCGGCGAGGGGTTCTCGCTGGAAGGGCTCGAGGGGCTCCACTTCGTCACGCGCACGCGCGGCGAGCTGGCGAGCGGCGCGCCCGCGCGCGCGTCTGTCCACGCCGCAGCGGGCAAACCGGGCCGCGGCGCATCGGCGGATAGCGCGTGAGCTTCGACGACGCTAGCGCCCTGGTCCTGGAGCGCGCCGACTTCGATGCGCTGCCTGCGGCGCTCACCGCCCGCGGGTACACGATCATCGGTCCGACTGTGCGCGACGGGGCGATCGTGTACGACGAGATCCACGCAAGCGCCGACCTGCCGGTCGGGGTGACCGACGAGCAGGACGGTGGCCACTATCGCCTACGGCGCCGCGACGACCAGGCGCTGTTCGGCTACGCCGTGGGACCGCAGTCGTGGAAGCAGTTCCAGCTGCCCTCAGAGGTCAAGCTGTGGGAGGCGCAAGTCGATCAGCGCGGCGGCCTGACCGAGGTGGTCGAGGCGCCCCGCAAAGCGCCTCGACTGGCATTCCTCGGGGCGCGCGCGTGCGAGCTGCACGCGATGGGAATCCTCGACCGGGTGTTGCTCGGCGGTGCCCACCCCGACCCCGCCGACCGTGCGCGGCGCGCGGATACGTTCGTCATCGCGGTGCAGTGCGGGCAGGCCGGCGGGACGTGCTTCTGCGTCTCGATGGGGACCGGTCCGACCGCCGAGCAGGGGTTCGACCTGGCGCTGACCGAGATCGTCGATGGGGGCGACCACTACTTCGTGCTCGAAGTCGGAAGCGACAAAGGTGCTGATCTCGCGTCCGCGCTCCCACTCACGGCCGCGGGCGAGCCACAGCTGCGCGCCTCCCGGGCCGCCCACGCAAACGCGGCCGCGCAGATGGGCCGCGAGCTCGACACCGACGGCATCAAGGAGCTGCTGTACCGCAACTACGAGCATCCGCGCTGGGACGAGGTCGCCGAGCGCTGCCTGACGTGCGGGAACTGCACGATGGTGTGCCCGACGTGCTTCTGCACCACGGTTGAGGATGTGACCGACCTCGCGGGCGAGCGCGTGGAACGCCACCAGCGCTGGGACTCGTGCTTCACCGTGGACTACTCGGGGCTGCACGGCGGGGCGGTGCGCCGCTCCGCGCGCAGCCGCTACCGGCAGTGGATGACGCACAAGCTTGCGACCTGGCTCGATCAGTTCGGCAGCTCGGGGTGCGTCGGCTGCGGGCGCTGCATCACCTGGTGCCCGGTGGCGATCGACATCACCGAGGAGGTCGCCGCGATCCGCGCCAGCGACGGTGCGGCGGCGAGCGATGAGCCGTTGCCACGGACGCGAGCGACCGGCGAGCGGCGGGAGCAGGCGTGAGCGATGAGTCAGCCGCGGGAGCGAGCGTGAGTGGCGCCGGAGCGCGCCGCCGCGGGATCGACGCGCTGATCGCCACGGCCCCGGTGTTTGCCGACCTGGCGCCCGTGCAGCTGGAGCGGGTTGCGGGCTGCGGACGCAACCAGCGGGTCGACGCGGGTGTCCTGCTGATGCAGCAGGGCCAGCCCGCCGATCGGTTCTTCCTGATCCGCGAGGGCGCGGTCGCGCTCGAGGTGTCCGCGCCCGCACGCGGCACGGTCGTGATCGCGACGCTGCACGCCGGGGAGCTGCTCGGATGGTCGTGGCTGTTCCCGCCGTACCGGTGGCGCGTCGACGGGCGCACGATCGCGCCGACCGCGGTGATCGCGTTCGACGGGAAGTGCCTGCGCGACAAGTGCGAAGCCGATCACGACCTCGGCTACGCACTGATGAAGCGCTTCGCCGCGGCCGCGATCGACCGCCTGCAGGACACGCGGCTGCAACTGCTCGACGTGTACGCCAACCCACGGGCCGTGTGACCCTGCCGACCCTCCCGACCACCGCCGAGCAGCTCGCCGGACCGATGCTTCCGGCGCCGTTCGCGGTGCGCGCCAAGCGCCGCGACACGGTCGACACGTGGACGCTGGCGCTGGAGCCGTGCGCGACCGACACCTTCCCGTTCGCTCCCGGACAGTTCACGATGCTGTCGGCGGGCGGGCACGGCGAGGTGCCGATCTCGATCTGCGGCGACCCCGACCACCCGGAGCGCCTCGTGCACAGCGTGCGCGCGGTCGGCCTCGCCACCCAGGCGATCTGCGAGACGCAGCCGGGCGAGGTGCTGGGCGTGCGCGGCCCGTTCGGCCGTGGCTGGCCGCTCGACGCAGCCGAAGGCCAGGACGTGGTGATCGCGGCCGGCGGGATCGGGCTGCCGCCGCTGCGCGGCGCGATCCTGCGGCTGCTCGCCCGCCGCGAGCGCTACGGCCGGCTCGTGCTGCTGTACGGCGGCCGCTCGCCGGACCAGCTGATGTACGCAGACGAGCTGCGCGCATGGGCCGACCAGGGGCTCGAGGTGCTGGTGACCGTCGACAGCGCCGGACCCGAGTGGCTCGGCCACGTCGGCGTCGTCACCCGGCTGATCGCGCTCGCCGAGCTCGAGCCGGCGCGGACCGTGGCGCTGTCGTGCGGGCCGGAGATCATGATGCGCTTCGTCGTCGCGGGGCTCACCGAGGTCGGCGTACAGCCGCCGCGGATCCACGTCTCGATCGAGCGCAACATGCAGTGCGGCATCGGCCACTGCGGCCACTGTCAGCTCGGCCCCACGCTGGTATGCCGCGAGGGGCCCGTGTACCCGTGGTCGCAGGTGGAGCGCTTGCTCGCGATCAGGGAGCTGTGAATGGCGGCCGATCGGACAGCGACGTCCGACGCGAGCGGCGCGACCGCGGCGGGACGGCCTCGTCCCACGCTGGCGGTGTGGAAGTTCGCCTCGTGCGACGGCTGTCAGCTCAGCCTGCTGGACTGCGAGGACGAGCTGCTGACGCTCGCCGACAACGTCGAGATCGCCTACTTCGTGGAGGCTTCGAGCGCGAGCGTGCAGGGACCGTACGACGTGTCGATCGTGGAGGGCTCGATCACGACGCTGCACGACGCCGAGCGGATCGCCGAGATCCGCCGCCAGTCCCGCACGCTGATCACGATCGGCGCGTGCGCGACCGCCGGCGGCATCCAGGCGCTGCGCAACTTCGCCGACGTCGACGAGTTCACGCGCGCGGTCTACGCCTCGCCCGATTACATCTCGACGCTGCGGACCTCGACGCCGATCAGCGCCCACGTGCCGGTCGACTTCGAGCTCCGGGGCTGCCCGATCAACAAGCTCCAGCTGCTGGAGGTGATCGGCGCGCAGCTGAACCGCCGCCGTCCGCGGGTGCGCGCACACAGCGTCTGCATCGAGTGCAAGCGCCGCGGGACGGTGTGCGTGATGGTCGCCCACGGCACGCCCTGCCTGGGGCCGGTGACGCACGCGGGCTGCGGCGCGATCTGCCCCGCCTACAACCGCGGCTGCTACGGCTGCTACGGGCCGATGGAGACGCCGAACACGCGCTCGCTGGACGCCTGGTCGGGGCTCGAAGACCCGGATCTGGTGCGCGTCTACCGCAGCTTCAATGCCGCCGCCGAGCCGTTCCGGCAGGCGAGCGACGCGCACGCGCAGGCACGGGGTCACGAGACGTGAGCGAGACGCCGCACACGCGCACGATCCGCACCGACTACCTGGCGCGAGTCGAGGGCGAAGGCGCGATGTACGTCCAGCTGAAGGACGGCGTCGCGGCCGACGTGAGGCTGCGGATCTACGAGCCGCCGCGGTTCTTCGAGGCGTTCCTGCGCGGCCGTGCCTACAGCGAGGTCACGGACATCACCGCGCGGATCTGCGGGATCTGCCCCGTCGCCTACCAGATGAGCTCGGCGCGCGCGATCGAGGACGCCTGCGGGGTGGCGATCGACGACGGGCCGATCCGCGATCTGCGACGGTTGATCTACTGCGGCGAGTGGATCGAGAGTCACAGCCTGCACGTGTACATGCTCCACGCCCCCGACTTCCTCGGCTATCCGGGCGCACTCGAGATGGCGCGCGAGCACCCGCGGATCGTCGAGCAGGGCCTACAGATGAAGCAGGCCGGGAACGCCCTGATGGCCACGATCGGCGGCCGCGAGGTGCATCCGGTCAACGTGCGCGTCGGCGGCTTCTACCGCGCTCCCACGCGCGGTGAGCTGCGCACGCTCATCGACCCCCTGGAACGTGCGCGACAGACCGCGCTCGAGACCGTCGGCTGGGCGGCCGCGCTGCCGTTCCCAGAGGTGGAGATCGAGCCCGAGCACGTCGCCCTGCGCGAACCCGGTCGCTACCCGATCGACCTCGGCCGGATCGCCTCCGACGGCGGCCTCGACCTTGCGCCGGCCGAGTTCGACGAGCACTTCGTCGAGGAGCACGTGGAGCGCTCGAACGCGCTGCACGCACGCATCCGCGAGCGCGGCACGTATCTGACCGGGCCGCTCGCGCGCTACAACCTCGCCGCCTCCGCGCTGTCGCCAGCGGCCCACCAGGCCGCTGGCGAGGCGGGCCTGGCCGGCAGCTGTCACAACCCGTTCCGCAGCATCGTCGTGCGGGCGGTCGAGCTCGTGCAGGCCACCGACGAGGCGCTCGCGCTGATCGACGCCTACGAGCCGCCCGACCCGCCCGCCGTCGACGTGCCGCCCCGCGCCGGCGTCGGCCACGGAGCGACCGAGGCGCCGCGCGGGATGCTCTA
>JASHQV010000397.1 GCA_030038955.1 Solirubrobacteraceae bacterium | reverse complement strand
CGGCCTGCTCGGCGGACCCGCCGGCCTCGGCGGAGCCGGCGGCCTCGGCGGCCACGGACTCGCCGGACGCGACCTTCCCGGCCGGCCCCGCGCCGTCGGCTGTGGCGGGCGCCGCCGCTCCAGCCACCGCTCCGGTAGCCGTGATCGGGCGACTCTGCACCATCCACACGGCGCCGCCTGGGTCGAACGCCCACTCGGTGTCCTGGGGGGCGCCGTACTCGCGCTCGATCGCGATGCCAAGCTCGGCGAGCTGCAGCACCTCGTCGTCGGACAGCACCGCCCGGTGGCTCTCCTCGGGGCCGAGCTTGCGGGTCGCGGTGCCGCCGTCGGGGGCGGGCTCGACGGCCAGCTCCTTGGGACGCACCGAGCGGGTGAGGATCGCCATGTGCTGCTTGTCGACGACGTAGCGGTCGGGCGAGACCTGACCGGACACGACCGCCTCGCCGAGGCCAAACGAGCCCTCGATCACGAGCTGACCGTGGTCGCCGGTAGCCGGGTCGATCGTGAACATCACGCCTGCCCGCGTGGACGGAATCTGCCGCTGGACGACGACGGCGATGTCCATGTCGCTGAACCCGAACCCCCGCTTCCCGCGGTAGTAGATCGTGCGCGCACCGAACAGCGACATCCAGCAGCGCTTGACCGCGTCGATCACGCGCTCGCGGCCGGCCACGTTCAGGAACGTCTCGTTCATCCCCGCAAACGAGGCCGACGCGGTGTCCTCGGCGGTGGCCGAGGAGCGCACGGCCACGGGCGTCCGCTGGTCGCCGCCGCTGAGGCGGTCGTAGGCCTCGCCGATCGCGTTGGCCAAGCGGACCGGCATGTCGCTGTCGGCGACCGCGCGGCGAGCCGCCTCTGCCGCGGCCTGCAGCGCCGCGGTGTCCTCGACGTCGAGCCCCGAGAGGAGCTGCTCGAGCCGCTCCCCGAGGCCGGTCTCGGCCCGGAAGGCCGCATACGACGGCGCCCCGACGACGAATCCCGGCGGCACCGGGAAGCCCGCGCGCGTGAGCTGCCCGAGGTTGGCGCCCTTGCCGCCGGCGTAGAGCGTGTCCGCGCTGGCCAGCTCGGTGAACGGGCGGACGGGAATCAGACTGATGGTTGGCGTGGAGGTATCACTCATGCGGGCGAGCCTACGGACGACGGTCGCCGCGGCTATCCGGGTGGGTCGCTGGTCCCGATCCGGGGATGCTCCCGTTCAGCCATCAGTGGAATCTCCGGATGCCGCCGCGCCCGCGGGGACGTAGCTTCCGGGCATGCACAGCCGCGCGGTCATCGTCGGCGTCGACCCCAGCCGTCCCGAGCACCAGGACGCGATCGCGTTCGCAGCCCTGCTGGCTCGCGCGGCTGGCGTGCCGCTGCTGCTGGCGAGCGTGTACGAGCCTCGACGCGAGTCCTCCCATCAGGCGCGACCTTACGAGCACGCGCTCGACGCCGCGATCGCAGGCTTCGGCGAGTCGCTCGGCGGCCTGGAGGTCGAGCGGCTGGCGGCGCCGGGCGTCTCGGCGGCGGGCGTGCTGCACGTGCTGGCCGACCAGCGCGACGCGATCGCCGTCGTCGTCGGCTCCAGCCCGCGCGCGAACTGGGGTCAGGTCGCGCTCGGAGAGGTGGGACAGCGGCTGATGCACGGCGGCCGCTCGGCCGTCGTCGTGGTGCCACGCGGATATGCCGGCCGGGCCGCGGATGCCAGCCGAGCCGGGGAGCTCGGCGCGGTCGGCGTCGGCTACGCAGGCACGCCCGAGTCCGACGATGCGCTCCGGGCTGGCGCCGCGATCGCCGCTGAAGCCGGGCTGCCGCTGCAAGTGATCACCGCCTTCGAGCCCGGCGACTACGCCCAGGCGATGGCGACCGAGGCCGACGGTGATCTCCGTGAGCACGCGCGCCACAGGCTGGCAGAGGCGGTCGGCGCGATTCAGGTCGACGCGGCCAGCACGATCAATGAAGACGCGGCCGGCACGATGCAAGGTGAGGCGGTCAGTGGCCGCCTGATCGACGGCGATCCGGCCGACACGCTGACCCGCGAGTCCGAGGAGCTCGGCCTGCTCGTGCTCGGCTCGCGCAGCTACGGGCCGCTGCGTGCGGTGCTGCTGGGCAAGGTCTCGGGCCAGCTCCTGCTGCACGCCGCCTGCCCCGTGATGGTCGTGCCGCACGCGCCCGACCGGGAGCACGAGGTGACGCTGCCCGGCGGGGTCGAGGCGCGCGCCGAGCCGTGAGCTCCGGTCCGCGCGGCTTGCTCCGAGCCGTCGCGGCCTTCCCCGGCTCCGAGCCGTCGTGGCCGTCCCCAGCGCTCAGATCTTCTCGGGCACCATCTCGATCGCGCCGCACGGACACTCGGCGGCGCACACGCCGCAGCCCTTGCAGTAGTCGTAGTCGATCTCGTAGGCGTAGGCACCGCCGGGCTCGAGCTTGATCACGGCGTTGTCGGGGCACATCCCGTAGCAGTTGTCGCACGCGAAGCAGCTGCCGCAGGACAGGCAGCGGCGCGCCTCGTACAGCGCGGTCGACGTGTCGAGACCGCCGACCACCTCGTCGAACGTCGACTGGCGGCGCGCCAGCTCCAGCACCGGGCGCAGCGCTCGCGGGGCGTCCGAGTAGTACCAGGGGTTGAGCTGCTCGAACGGCGCCAGCCGCGGCGCCGCCGGGGGCACGTACGTCTCGCCACTCAGCCACGCGTGGATATGCCTGGCCGCGAGCTTGCCGTGTCCGATCGCGGTGGTGACGGTGCGCTCCGCCGGCACCATGTCGCCGCCCGCGAAGATCCCCGGACGTCCGGTCATCATGTTCGCGGCGACGCTGACGACGCCGTCCGCGACCTCGATCCCGGGAACGCCCTGCACCAGCGATAGATCGGTGTCCTGACCGAGCGCCAGGACCAGCGAGTCCGCCGCCAGCTCCTCGAGCTCTCCGGTGGGCTGCGGAAAGCCGCTGTCGTCGAGCTCCATCCGCTCCACCACCAGCTGCCCCGGGTCGGCTCGCTTGATCGTCGACAGCCACTTGACGAGCACGCCCTCCTGCAGCGCCTCCTCGAGCTCCGACTCGTGCGCCGGCATCCGGTCGCGCGTCCGCCGGTAGACGATCGTCGCGTCCGCCGCCCCGAGTCGCTTGGCCGTGCGGGCGGCGTCGATCGCGGTGTCGCCGCCGCCGTAGACGACCACGCGACGCCCGAGCAGCGGCGGCGCCTCGCCCTCCATGCTGTGCAGCATCGAGAGCGCGTCGAGCATCCGTGCAGCGCTCCCGGCCGGGATGTAGGCGCGGTGCGCGAGCTGCGCGCCGACCGCCAGGAAGACCGCGTCGAAACCGTCGTCCTGCTGGGCGGCGAGCACGTCGGTGACGTGCGAGCTCAGCTCGAGCTCGACGCCGAGCGCGACGATCCGCTCGATCTCGCCTTCGAGCACCTCGCGCGGCAGCCGGTACTTGGGGATCCCGAAGCGCATCATCCCGCCGGCCACCGGCCCCGCCTCCCTGATCGTCACCGCGTGCCCGAGCAGCCGCAGGTGGTAGGCGGCCGACAGTCCCGAGGGCCCGGCGCCGACGACCAGCACGCGCTTGCCGGAGAGGGCGGGGGCCGGCACGCGCCAGCCACGTCGCAGCGCCTCGTCGCCGAGGAACCGCTCGATCGAGTTGATCCCCACCGCCTCGTCGAGCTGGACGCGGTTGCAGGCGGTCTCACATGGGTGGTAGCAGACCCGGCCGATCACCGCAGGCAGCGGGTTGTCGCGCATGATCGTGCGCCAGGCCGACTCGTAGTCCCCCTCCTCGGCGGCAAACAGCCACGCCTGCGGATCCTCCCCGGCCGGGCACGCGTGGCCGCAGGGAGCCCGGTTGTGGACGTACTCGGGGCGCTCGCTGCGCCACGAGCCCGTCAGGTTGGCACGGCTCGAGCCGACATCGAGCGTGATCGCGAACGGCTTCTCATTCATATCCGGGGCCTCCGTCTGCGCCGGTGGCGTCCCCGTCCGCGTCCGGCGACAGCTCCGTGCGTGTCGGAGCTGGCGCTTGTGTTTGCGCCCGGTCTTGGGGACCGGGCTGCTCGAGCAGCTGGAAGCGCTCGATGTTGCGGTCGGCGCGGGCCTGGATCCGCGCGATCTCCTCGTCGCGGCGCACCGGCGAGAACAGGTGCGCATAGCGCCCCTGGGGACGGAGGTACTCCTCGACGCTGACCTGGTGGCGGATCTTGGTCACGGCCGTGACGTCTCCCCGCCCGCCTTCGAACACCGGGAACAGCCCGCTCTGCGTGGCCAGCCGGGCGAGCCGGATCGAGTCCTCCGGCGCCGCCACCCAGCCGAGCGGGCAGGTGACGAGGATGTGGATGTAACGCGGTCCGTGGAAGCTCATCGCGCGCTGCACCTTCTCCTCGAGGTCGCGCAGATCCGCGATCGTCGCCGTCGCCACGTACGGGATCTCGTGCGCCAGCGCGATCAGCGGGAGGCTCTTGCCCTGTCCCCAAGGCGCTCCCGGCTCGGGCCCGACCGCCTGCGTGGTCATCGTCCTGGCGGCGGGCGGCGTCGAGGCGGAGCGCTGCACGCCCGTGTTCATGTAGGCCTCGTTGTCGTAGCAGATGTAGAGCACGTCGTCGCCACGCTCGAACATCCCCGACAGGCAGGCGAAGCCGATGTCCACCGTCCCCCCGTCCCCGCCCTGCGCCACCACCCGGGTGTGCGTGTTGCCCTTCGCCTTGAGCGCGGCGGCGATGCCGCTCGCCACCGACGCGGCGTTGGCGAACAGCGAGTGGATCCACGGCAGCTGCCAGGAGCTCTCCGGATAGGGGGTGGAGAACACCTCCAGGCAGCCGGTGGCGTTGGCGGCGATCAGGTCTCCGCCGGTCGCGCTGAGCGCGGCGTCCAGCGCAAAGCGAGCCCCGAGCGCCTCACCGCATCCCTGGCAGGCGCGGTGCCCGCAGGTGATCGCGTTCGACCGGCGCGCGCCCGACTGGATCGTGCGCTGCTCGCGATCGAGCAGGCGGTTGCCGGCCGCAAAGCTGCCCGTCTGGTAGTACTTGACGCGCTCGTAGGGCATCCGTCTACACCGGTCCAGATGCGACGCGGCCGAGGTCGCGCAGCATGTTCTCCGCGTGCGGCCCCGACCGCTGGTGGGCCAGCATCCGCTGCAGCTCGCGCTCCACGAGCTCGTGGTTGAGATCGAGGAAGGTCGCGTCTGCGCCGAGCCTGCCGGCGATCGCATCCTCGACCAGGTGGCGGAGCGACGCCTTCGTGATCGGCCGGCCGCCGAGGCCCGCGATCGCGGTGTGAACCCGCACCCCTGAGCCCTCCAGCGCGGCGTGCACGTTCTGCGAGACGATCCCGCCGAGCCCGATCGCCAGCGCCCGCTCGAGCACGATCACGCGCTTGGCGTTGCCCAACGCCTCGCGCACCTCCAGCGCCGGCCACGGGCGGAACGTCTTGATGCCGACGCAGCCGACCCGCGTGCCGGCGGCGCGCAGCTCGTCGACCAGCTCCTCGATCGTACCCACCACCGAGCCGCAGGCGACCACGATCGTGTCGGCGTCGTGGCTGCGGTAGTGATGCAGCAACCCACCGCTGGCGCGTCCGAACTGCTGCTCGAAGGCGACGGCGATCTCGGGAATCCGGTCGAGCGCCTGCATCTGCTTGTAGTGGGCGAGGTAGCGCACCTCGGTGAACGCCTCCGGGCCGACCATCGCCCCGATCGTGACCGGGTCGTCGGGGTCGAGCAGCTGGCGCGGCTCGTATGCGGGCAGGAACCCGTCGACCTCGGCCTGGGTGGGCAGCTCGACCCGCTCGAACGCGTGCGTCAGCGTGAACCCGTCGACGCAGACCATCACCGGCACCGACACCAGCTCGGCCAGGCGGAAGGCCTGGATGTGAACGTCGACGGCCTCCTGGTTCGACTGCACGTACAGCTGGATCCAGCCGGAGTCCCGCTGCGACATCGAGTCGGACTGGTCGTTCCAGATGTTGATCGGAGCGCCGATCGCTCGGTTCGCCACGGTCATCACGATCGGCAGGCCGAGGCCGGAGGCGTTGTACAGCGCCTCGGTCATGTACAGCAGGCCCTGACTGGCGGTCGCCGTGTACGGCCTCGCTCCCGCCGCGCAGGCACCGATCGCGACCGACATGGCGGCGAACTCCGACTCCACGTTGACGAACTCGCACGGTGCCAGGCGACCGTCCTTGACGAGTGCCGAGAGCGCCTCGACGATGTGCGTCTGCGGCGTGATCGGGTACGCGCAGATCACTTCCGGACGGCACTGCGCGACGGTCTCGGCGACTGCCCGCGAGCCCTCCAACTGCCTAAGCATGAGGGGCCTCCAGGGCGGCGGGACGCATCCCCATCTCGCCGGCGGCGGCAAGCGCCGCGGCGGCGTTCGCCTCCGCCAGCGGGCCGGGGAAGCGCTCGCGGATCGCACGCAGCACCGCCGGCACCGTGACGGCGCCCGTGAACACGGCGAACGCGCCCAGCATCGCGGCGTTCGGCAGCGGCCGGCCGAGGTGGGCGCGCGCCAGATCGGTGGCTGCCACGGTCGCCACGCGCCCCGCCGGCAGGCGGTCCCGGAGCTCGCCGAGCCCCAGCGACTCGAGCTCGCGAGAGCTGTTGATCAGCACGCGGGCGGCGGGCTTCAGGCCGGCGAACAGGTCGACCTGGTGCAGCAGCGTCGGGTCGATCACGATCAGCGCGTCGGGCGCCACGATCGGCTCGCGCGTCCGGATCGGGCGCTGGTCGATCCGGCAGAAGGAGACCACGGGAGCGCCCGTCCGCTCGGACCCGAAGCTGGGGAACGCCTGCGCGTAGCGATCCTCGCGGAAGGCGGCCAGCGCCAGCAGCTCGGCCGCCGTGACGACCCCCTGGCCGCCTCGTCCGTGGATGCGAATCTCGAACACGCTGGCGGTCACGCTAGTGGCCACCCACGGCACCGAGCATCGGGTCAAGCGCGAGCCGTGACTGCGGTTTGTCCGCAGGCGCGGCACGCGATCTGAGCGGATGTGCCGGGCGTGAGCGGATGTGCCGGGCGCCTGCAGCCAGGTGGGCCGGCCCGGCCATCCAGGCCAGGGCCGGCCCACTCAACGCCTCGAGCTCAGCCGGCGGTCGGCGTGATCTTGACCGTCTCCTTGCTCGGCTCCTTGGGCAGCGGGATCGTCACCTCGACGACGCCGTCGTGCGTCTTCGCCTTGATCTGCTTGGGGTCGACGCCCGCCGGGAGTGCCATCGAGCGCGAGAAGGCGCCGTAGCGGCGCTCTCGGCGCACGTACTGCTTGTCCTTCTCCTCGCTCTTCTGCTCGTGGTGACCTGACACCGTGAGGATGTCGTCGGCGACCTCGATCTCCACCTCGTCGGGCTTGATGCCCGGGATGTCCGCGCGCACGACCAGCTTGCCGTTGTCGCGAATCACGTCGATCGCCGGCAGCCAGGCTTGCTCGCGGCCGTCACCGAGCTCGCGGAACATCCGGTCGAACCGGGTCCGCAGCTCTCCCAGCTCGGCGAGCGGATCCCACTGGGTCAGTGCTCCGGCCATGTTCACCTCCTTTCTCGATCCGGTGACCCTCCGACCGTAGGCTCGGCCGCCGCACCCCGCATCCGTGCATGGCCGCGGATTCGCGGGGTGATCGTGCCGATCGGCCACCTACGCAGCAATCCGAAGCTCGCCGACGAAGCTCAGCTCGCGAGCTGTCCGTACGACGGCGGGGCGGCGGCCGCGGCGGTTGGGATCCGGGAGACGACTCTGGTCCCGCTCCCCGGCTGCGACTCGATCGTCAGCGTGCCGCCGGCCAGGTAGATCCGCTCGCGCATGCCGGACAGGCCGAAGCCGCTG
>JASHQV010000042.1 GCA_030038955.1 Solirubrobacteraceae bacterium | reverse complement strand
TCGCCCGGCACTGCTCCGCCCGGATCGCCCGCCACTGCTCCGCCCGGATCGCCCGCCACTGCTCCGCCCGGATCGCCCACCGCTCGTGATCGCGCCAGCGCCCGCCGATCTTCAGGTAGCGCTCGGAGAAGCCCTCGCGGACGAACCCGGCGCGCCGCGCCAGCGCGATCGACCGAACGTTGCCGGGCTGGATGTTGGCCTCCACGCGGTGCAGCCCGAGCTCGCCGAAGGCCCGCGCGAGCAGCAGCTGCAGGCCCTCGCTCATGTATCCCTGGCCGGCGTGCGCGGCGACGGCGTTGTAGCCGAGGTAGGCGCTCATCAGCGACCCGCCGACGATCTCGCCGAGGTTGAAGAAGCCGACGATCGCGCCGTCGCCGTGCCGACACACGAGCAGCGGCTCGTAGCGTGGATCGCGCACGCGTGCGAGCAGCAGCTCGTACGCCTGCGGCGTCGTCGGCGGGTACGCCCACGGGTGATGCAGGCTGCGGCTCGCCCGCATCGCCGCGAGGAACTCGGCCTGATCGGCGTATGTGGGGCTTCGCAGCTCGACGCGATGACCGCTCATCGAACGGGATCATCGCGCGGCCACCGACCGATGTGCTCGGGCGCCACGCGGCAGCTCTGCCCCGGGCCCGCCGCGAAGCTGGGCGGACGGAGATCTTGGGCTGACGGACCGAGAAGATCTTGGGCTGACGGACCGAGATGTTGACGTGACGCACTTAATGCGCCTATGGGCAGCATCATGTGCGTCACGTCAGCCTGGCCGCCGCGTGATAGCGGACGGGAATGCCGCGGGATGGCATCGCTGCGGTCGCGCTACGCGGCGATCAGCGAGCTGTGATGGTCGACCAGCGCCGCCACGATCTGCTCCAGGGCGGCGATCGTGTCCGGATCGGTCAGCTTGCCGGTCTCGTCGAACTTGGCGCTGGCGGCCGCCACCGGCAGCTCCACGTCGGTGACGCGGGCGCCGGCGATCCCGAGCGCCCGGCGCAGGTGCTCCTGCGCCCAGATCGCGCCGTAATCGGTGGTGCTGGCGCCGATCACCGCCACCGGCTTGCCGTACAGCGCGGCCGCCGGCCCGTACGGCCGCGAGCCCCAGTCGACGACCTGCTTGAGCTGGCCCGGCATCGTCGTGTTGTACTCAGGCGTGGCGATCAGCAACGCGTCGGCCTCGCGGATCTGTCGCCGCAGCCGCTCGACCACGGGGCCGGGATCATCCTCGCGATCCTCGTTGAACGGCGGCAGCGACTCGAGCTCGTCGTAGAGCTCGATCGCGACGCCCGCCGGGGCGTGCTCGGCGGCGGACCGCAACAGGCCCGTGTTGTGCGAGAGCCTGCGCAGGCTGCCGGAGATCGCCAGGATCTTCGTCATCGTCGCTGGGGAGGGACGTCTGGGGAGCGGGGTCAGGAGGACTTGACGGCGGAGACGCTGACGATCAGCTTGACCTCGTTCGACACGAGCAGGTTGCCGTTGGGCAGCACCTGGTTCCAGTCGAGCCCGAACTCGCGACGGTCGAGCTTGGCCTCGACTTCGAAGCCGACGCGCTGGTTGCCCCACGGGTCCTCGGTGCTCTCGCCGATCCGCCCGGTCAGCTCGAGCGGCCTGGTGACGCCCTTGATCGTGATCTCGCCGCTCAGCGTGATCTCGCCGTCGGCGCCCGGCTCGGCTTGGCTGGAGCTGAAGCTGATCTGCGGAAACTGCTCGACGTCGAAGAACTCCGGCGACCGTAGATGGCCGTCGCGGTCCTCGGCGCCGGTGTCGACGCTGTCGGCGGTGACGCTGCCGGACAGCTGCAGGCCGCTGTCGGCCGACACGACGGTGCCCTCGAACTGCTTGAACGCGCCTCGTACGGTGGCGATTCCCATGTGCCGGACCTCGAAGCCGACGTTCGAGTGGAGGGGATCGACGCCGTAGGTGCCGGCGGGGACGGCTGCAACGGAGGTGGGGGTGGACATCGGTGCTCCTTCGGTCAGTGCTGGACTAGTCATTAGTTGAGTAGACAATCAACTTGCAAGCAGCGTAGCACAGTTAGTTGATCTGTCAAGCAATTTCCTGACGGCGCGTCGAGCCCAAAAGTCAGTTGACCCGTCAACTATACTTCGGTGGCGATGCCAACCCTTTCGCAGGCCTCCACGCTCGACGGCGCCGCGCTCGCCGCGTGGCGCGGCTACCTGCAGAGCCACGCCGTGATCCTGCGCGAGCTCGATGCCGAGCTGGTCGCGCAGCACGGGATCACGGCACGCGACTACGAGGCACTCCTGTACCTGGCCCAGGCCGAGCGTCGACAGCTGCCGATGCACGAGCTGGCGAAGCGGACGATGCTCACCCCCTCAGGGATCACGCGCCTGGTCGACGGGCTTGTCGGCGCGGGCTTCATCGAGCGGATTGCCGGCTCGACCGATGCACGCGTCTCCTATGCGCGGCTGACCGAGACCGGCTACACGAAGCTGTCGCAGGCTGGCCGTAGTCACGTCGCCGGGATCGAGCGCCTGTTTCTGACGCACTTCAGCGCCGAGGAGCTGGAGCAACTCGCGGAGCTGCTGTGCAGGCTGCCGGGTGCGATCGCGGACGGCGGCGGCTGCACGACGGATTCGGGCTGCACGGCGGATTCAAGCTGCACGACGGATCCGGGCGACTGCACGGTCCTGTAGACGACTGCGCGGCTCTGCTGGGGCGCCGATGACCGTGCGAAGTCAAGTCGGCTGTTAGTGCTGTAACGCTCGTCGGCGACGGCGCTGGGCTTCGACTGGGTTGCGGCTTCGCAGCGCCTCCATCCCAGATCGAGAGGCGACGACCGGAATCGAACCGGTGTAGACGGCTTTGCAGCGCGGCGCTCCGGCGTTCTCTCAGTCTTGGACGCCGCGCTTGCGTTCTATCCGGCGGTGTGAGTTCTCTGCGCGATGGCGCGAACTCGCGAGTTTGGGGAGCCTTTGGGTAGCCCTCGGAGCGCTGTGGTCGGTGGGTAGCTTTCTCCAACAGCGGCCGGTCCCGTGATGTCAGGACGCTGCGTAGAATTAGCGGCATGCCGATCCCAGCTCCTGATCTTGAGCCGGTCTTGACGGTCCTGCCGCCCGACGAGGCGCTGCGCGTGGCAAAGCCCGTCGCGCCGCACCCGCTGGCGGAGCCGGGTGATCCGACACCGGAGGACTGGGAGCGACTTCGGGAAGTGCTGCGATCTGAGACGTGACCGTCGGCGCTGTGGTTGCCGACACGATGGTCATGAGCTGGCGGCTAGACGAACGACCGCCGGCCGCGAGTGCTGTCTACGACGAAATCATCGGCCATGCGACTGTGCTCGTCTCGTTCGAGACCGCGATGGAGCTTCGCTTCGGCGCCATCAATGCCGGATGGGGTGAACTCCGTCGCCGTCGACTGGAACGTGGCCTGAGGCGTTATGTAGTAGTGCAGCCCGACGAGAGAACCGTCGGCGTATGTGCGCAACTCCGGGCCGACTGCAGGAAGACCGGGCATGCGCTCGCCGCCAAAGATCACATTGGTGACCTCTGGATCGCGGCAACAGCAGTTCGTCTGGGGGTTCCGCTGGTGTCCGACGACGGTATCTTCAACGAAGTCCCTGGTCTTCAGTTGCTGTCCCCAGGCACCTAGCTCGCCGGAAGTCCTCAGCGTCTCGGACCGTGGGCGGTACAAGGCAGTTGAACTGCGCTGTGACAGGCCACGTCGGGACCGGCAACCACTGACGATCGAAGACATGAATTGCCTTGAATCACGGCAGTTCGTGGGCGTTTCGCGCGACGATCCTGAATGCCCACAGAGGATGGTCGTAACGACGTGTGGGCCAGGATTGGGCCACGACAGGCGCGCGGGCGGATCAGCGGACAACACGAGCGAACTGTCTGGCCGACCCGGCTCGCGGTCGGTAAGGTTCGGACGATGGTCGCGGCACTCCCAGCGCATACCTCTTTACGCGCGCACGCAGGAGCTGGCGTGGCAGATGCGCTAAGGAGTTTCGGCGCCGGCATCGGGATCAACGAGCTGCGGGAAGTGGTCGTACCTTCCCGGACCGCAACGTGGCGGACCAAGGTCTGACCCGCCGCACCGACCCGACTTCACCGCCCCCGCAAGACCACACAGAGACCGCGAGCGAAGCCGGGACCGGTAGAGGCTCCGAAGCCATGCGCTTCGGTCTG
Organism: Solirubrobacteraceae bacterium; assembly: GCA_030038955.1. GTDB lineage: Bacteria > Actinomycetota > Thermoleophilia > Solirubrobacterales > Solirubrobacteraceae > Palsa-465. The sequence goes on along the minus strand of JASHQV010000042.1, from coordinate 3,552 downwards.
TTCGGCAGCGCCCAAGCGCCACGCACCACGGACGGGAACGGCGACCCGGGCCGCGGTTTTAGCGAGTACGTCGAGACCAGCGTCGAAGCCGAGCGCCTAGGGTTCTATTCGACGTTCCTGGTCGAGCACCACTTCTCGGGCTCGGGGCAGGTTTCGGCCCCTCTCGATCTCCTGAGCTGGGTGGCCGCGCGCACGACGTCGATACGGGTGGGGACCGCGGTGCTCGTGCTGCCCTGGCATGACCCGGTGCTGCTGGCCGAGCGCGCGGCTACGGTCGACCTTCTCTCTGGCGGGCGTCTTGACCTCGGCGTGGGAAAGGGCTACCGGCATTCGGAGTTCGCGGGCTTCTGCGTGCCGAAGGAGGAGGCAGAGGAGCGCTTCGAGGAGTCTCTGGCGGTGATCCTGAAGGCGTGGGGCTCCGATGAGCCCTTCTCCCACGGGGGTCGGTTCTGGCACTACCACGAGATCGTGGTGGAGCCGCCCACCGCTCAGAAGCCGCATCCGCCTGTGTGGATCGCCGCAGGTAAGCCCGAGTCGGTTCGCAATGTTGCCGAGCTCGGTGCCAACCTGTTGCTCGACCAGTTCGCCTCCATCGAGGCGATCGGCGAGCGGATCGCTCTGTTCAAGGCTGAGTGTGAGGCTCGCGCGCGTGTCTTTGATCCGATGGACGTGGCGGTCGCGCGCAATCTCTACGTCGCACGCGACGCAGACGACGCGAGGGTGGCGCTCGCGCGGCTGGCAAGAGTCCATGACCGCATGATCGAGCGCTCGCGCGGCCCGGACGGGTCCGGGCGCTCACACATCATGGCCTACGCGGACAAGGCTGGCGCGACTGAGGCCCATGTCCTCTTCGGCCCGCCCCAGGAGATCATCGCGGGGCTGCAAGCACTGCAGGCGGTCGGCGTCAGGTATGTGCTAATCACCGGCGGAGAAACCAGGCAGAGCATCCAGCGCTTCGCCGCTGAGGTGATGCCAGCGTTCCTACCGGACAGCTGACGCGGAATTGACCTCACCCAGGGCTCGGCGCCGGGAGTCGTCCTCAAGGGCACATGAGATTGGCGCGGCTGCTGACGGCACCTGAGGCGGGCGAAGCCCGCCTCGGCCTGCGGCACGCGGCGATCAGCGGCGCGGCAGCGCGCAAGCAGGCCGCCTTGAAAAGTTTGGGGAGCCCTTGGGGAGCCTTCGTCGTTTTGGCCTTCTCTTGAATGGCAAAAGCTCCCGAAAAACCAGCTGCTTTGCAGCGTGTTCGTCGAGAGGCGACGACCGGAATCGAACCGGTGTAGACGGCTTTGCAGGCCGCTGCGTAGCCACTCCGCCACGTCGCCCGGAGCAACTAGGGTATCCCGTCGGGCGGCCCGGACGGGGAGCGTCGGGCGCTCGGCGGTGGGCGGATGCTCAGGCGGTGGCAGTCAGCAGCAGCGCGTTTCCGCTCGGGTCACGGACGAGCGTGCCATGAGCATCTGACCGCAGCGGCACGCCGGCCGCATCGAGCCGCTTCAGCAGCTGCTCGCGGGTCGCCGCGTCCGGGAGCGCCAGCTCGAACGCGCGCAGGCCGATCGAGCCTGGCGCGGGCGGGCCGGCTCCCAGGCTGTTCCACGTGTTCAGTGCGATCTGGTGGTGGTAGCCGCCGGTCGACAGGAACAGCGCTCCCGGATAGCTGCGCACGGTCACGTCGAAGCCGAGCAGGCCGCTGTAGAAGGCCTCGCTGTCGTGCAACTCGGACACCTGCAGGTGCATGTGGCCGATGTACGTGCCGGCGGGCATCGGCGGCAGCGGCGCGTTCGCGGTGTCCGCGGCCACGCCAGGCTGATCCCGCCAGTCAGGACCCAGCTCCCCGTCCAGCTCGCCGAGCAGACCGTCCAGATCCAGCGGCAGCGTCGCCATCTGCACGACCCCGGCCTGATCGTGCGGCCACTCCGAGCGTGGCCGGTCGCGATAGATCTCCGCGCCGTTGCCGTCGGGATCGTGCAGGTACAGTGCCTCGCTGACGAGGTGATCGGAGGCGCCGGTCAGTTGCCAGCCCGCGCCCGCCAGCCGCGCCAGCGCCACCGCCAGATCGCGGCGCGTCGGCACGAGCAGGGCGAAATGAAACAGGCCCGTGCGCCGGGGATCACGCGGTGGCGCCTGCCGATCCCCGTACAGCACCAGCAGCGGGACACCGTCCTCGGCTCCGAGCGTCAGCGCCGGTCCGTCGTCGACCGCAAGCGTCCGCAGGCCCAGCGCCTGCTCGTAGAACCGCCGCGAGCGCTCGCGGTCGCTGACCGTCAGCTGCGCCGCGCCGATCCTCGTGTCCGCCGGGATCGCGCTCGCTGAGCTCAAGACACGGTGCAGGAGCCCGCCCGGCGCGCGCCGGGAAGGCGGCCGAGGAGCTCGGCCAGCTGCTCCAGCTCCTCGGGGGTGAAGTGCTCGCAGAACAGCCGGCGGATGCTGGTGACGTGCGTGCACCCGGCGTCTCGCAGCTTGTCGTAGCCGGCGTCGGTCAGCTGCGCGTACGACACGCGGGCGTCGCTTGGGCAGGCGATGCGCTCCACCAGCCCGGCGTCGACGAGCCCGTCCACCAGCCGCGTGATGCCTGAGCGGGTCAGCATCGTCCGCTCGGCCAGCGCCGACATCGGCAGCCGGCGGTCGGGGTCCTGGGCGAGGTACAGGAGCGCTTCGTAGTCGCGGGTGGTCAGCCCATGCTCGGCGACCAACGAGGCGTCCAGCTCGCGCACGATCGACGCGTGGCTCTGCAGATACCCGCGCCACGCCTCCAGAGCCGCCCCATTGAGGCGACTGGAAGTGCCCAACTTCCGCCCCGGACGGCTGGAAGTGCTCGGCCCCATGAATCGAGTCTATCCGCGTCACGGACGCTGACGGTCATCTTCTCGCAGGCGCGCAAGCCTCCGCCGCGGCTTGCCCGTTACGGCCGGGACCTTCAGTCGCTGTCGGCGTGCGCCAGCTTCGACAGATAGTGCTTCGTTCGACGTTCGACGTTCGACGGTCGGCGATCGCGTCGTTGGAGGCACCGCGGCCGCGCATGCACGCGCGGCGCTGTCCTCCGGGCGCTCGACCTGTGGCTCGATCTGGCAGCAGGCGATCGGGACGGTCTCGACCACGTGTGCAGTGAGTCGAATCGCTGCTGGACGCCGCCGACGGATCCTGCGAGCTACGCGTCGTCGCTGCAGTGAGTCACGACCCCTCAGCTGCGGCCGCGGCCCTGGCATTTGGGGCTTGCCTGCAAGCGTTACGGCGGCCTTACGAGGTCGGAGTAACTTGACAGCTGGTGCGTCGACGTCCCGGCAACACAGCGATCCTCGGCGCGACGGGCAACAGAGCGATCCTGGGATCGGTCGTCGCGACAGTGATCGCCGCGTTTGCCGTGGTGTTGATCGCGCACGTGACCGGCGCGGACGCGATCGGACATGCGTTCGACGACGTTCGCCTGCCTTGGATCGGCCTGGTGGCCGGCGCCGAGCTGATCACGTATCCCGCCTACATGGCGGCGTACAGATCGATCGCCTGCGTGCACGGGCACGCGCCGCTTGAGCTGCCGATCGTGGCACGGCTGGT
>JASHQV010000396.1 GCA_030038955.1 Solirubrobacteraceae bacterium | reverse complement strand
TGGTTGCGGCCGGAAGGGGCAGCGTCACGTCGAGAAAGACCGGCCGGCGAGACTGCTCCTGCTTCGTGAGCCCAGAAGCCTCGGAGGAGGCGAGAAGGGATGCCTGCGAGAGTTCGTGTGTGCCCGGGCTTGAGCACATTCGGTGGCTGGGCGGCGGGACCGGTGCCGGGAAAACGACGATCGCGCGTTTCCTCGCCGAGAAGGCCGGAGTGGCGATCTACAGCACCGACGCGGCGATCGGTGCGCATGGCGCGAAGCTAACGCCGACGACCGCCCCACTGCTTGACCGGTTTCGCTGCATGAGCATGGACGAGCGGTAGGTCGAGCGCGAGCCCGCTGAGATGTACCGCACATTCGCCCGCTGCTGCGCGACTCGCACGCAGTTCGCCAGGCAGCCTTCGCCGCGCGCGGCGAGACCGAGGCGTTCTGGTGCCGGACGTCCAACCCGGAGCGGGCACTCGACAACCTTCTGCAGCGCGACGCGCTCTTCACCACCGACATCGCGGCCGCGGCCATGCGCAACGGCTTGTCGAGCACCGACGTCAACGGAGCAGACGACATCAGCGCCACCGCCGCGACCGTCGCCAATCAGCTTGGCCTCTGAAGCACGGCACGATGCTCGGTCGGCAACGAATCCCAGAAATGTCGCCGTACCGGTGGCCGGGCAAGACCGCCGCTCTCCTTGGTGTCGACGCCGGCCAGCGACGGACCCAACCGATCCGAGGCGCCGCCGTCCTTGAGGCGAGCCCAGCCAGCCCCGATCATGGTCCTGAACTGCGTTGGTGAACTACGGTTGCGACGTGGACACCACAGATCTCCCACTCCGGGTACTGGTCCTGGGCCTCGATCCGTATCGGGTCCCGGGACCATGGGATCCCGCCCCGGTTGCCGACGCTATCCAGAGAGGCATCGCACGCTTCGCCGAACACGCCGTCGGCGTCCAGACGTGCCTGGTCGGCCTTGACGGCAGCGACGACATCACCGCGGTGGTCACCGAGGCGCTGCGCGCCCGACGATGGCAGTGCGTTGTGATCGGCGGCGGGATACGAGCCGCCGACGATCAGCTCCAGCTGTTTGAGGAGATCGTCAATCTCGTGCACCGCCACGCCACCGCTGCCGCGATTGCGTTCAACAGCACTCCTGAAGACACCTTCGATGCTGCGGCTCGTTGGATCCGATCTCCGCCCATCACCCGGCCGGACGACCTTCCGCGCAGCTGACAGCCCCGAGGAGAGGATCGCGGCACGACGCGCGACGGGATCCGGAGAAACCCGAGACCCGGTAACGAATCCGGGCAGCGACTCGTCACGATCAGTACCCCTTCGTCGCCAGCCCAGGTCTGGAGAGCGGCGCTGCCCCTTCCGGCCGTGGCGCTAAGGAAGCGGAGGTTCTAGCGCACGCCTCCTGATTCGTGAGGAGGGAGTCCCGAGCCCTTGGATGGCTTGCAGGGCGAGGCTGGTGGCGGGTTGGCCTGTCCGGCATGCTGTGCTGATGGAGATCGCGGATGCTCGGTCGTTGTGGTCACCGCAGGGCGTCTATTGCAACACGGCCAGCTATGGCTTGCCTCCAGCGCCTGCCTGGGAGGCGTTGCAAGAGGCCTTAGCCGACTGGCATCACGGCCGGACGAGTTGGGAGCACTGGGGACAGAGCACCGAGCAGGCCCGTCTGTCGTTTGCCGGCCTGGTTGACATGGCGCCAGAGTCGATCGCTGTCGGCGCGACCGTGTCGGAGCTGATGGGTCAGCTCGTCACCGCGCTGCCGCCGACAGCGCGCGTCGTGGTGCCCGACGTCGAGTTCACGTCGGTGCTGTTCCCATTGCTGGTTCAGGCACGACTGAAGGTCCGGACGGTCCCGGCAGCGGATCTGCCGCAGGCGATCGCCGAGGGTGCCGACGCGGCAGTCTTCAGCGCCGTACAGATGAGCACCGGCGAGGTCGTCGATCTGGAGGCGGTGATGACCGCGGCCGCGTCGGTCGACGCGCTGACCATCTGCGATGCGACGCAGGCGCTGGGCTGGTTGCCATTGTCCGGTGTTGGGTTCGACGCGGTGATATGCAGCGCCTATAAGTGGCTGATGTCCCCGCGCGGTAGCGCCTTCGTGGGCGTGTCGGATCGTCTGCTCGCGGACGTGGTTCCGCACAGCGCGGGCTGGTATGCCGGCGAAGACGTTTACGCCAGTTATTTCGGTCCTCCGTTGCGACTGGCGAGCAGCGCCCGTCGCCTCGACGTGTCCCCGGCGTGGTTTAGCTGGGTGGGAACCGCACCGGCTCTCGCCGTGATTGAGCAGATCGGAATCGAGGCGATCCACGCGCACGACGTCGGGCTGGCCAACCTGCTGCGGGCCGGGCTCGGACTGGAGCCCGGCAACAGCGCGATCGTCTCCGTCGATGCGCCAGGCGCGGCGGAGCGACTGCAACGTCACGGAATCGTTGGGGCTGTGAGAGGGGGACGTCTGCGCACCTCGCGGCACGTCTACAACACCGCCGCTGATATCGACCGAACGTTGGAGCTACTTGCGGGCTAATAAAGCCGGGCCGCGACGGTCGAGACGTCAGGTCACCGCTCGCCGCTTCTGCTCAGTCGCCAATCCGCGAGGTTGCCGCCCGCCCAGCGATCACTTCCGGGCCGTGATCCGCCAGTAGTAGCCATCTGGATCGAGGAGCCGGAAGTCGCTCAGCCCCCACGGACGTTCCGTGATCTTGTCAGCGACCGGCCAGCCAGCTTCGGCCACACGCTCGCGCTCGAAGTCGAGATCGTCGACCTCCAGCACGAGCTCAACCCCGACTGGCGGCCGGCGCGCCTCCGGCACGTGCGCGTTGAGCGGCCCCGAGTTTGACCGAGTCACGTACGAGCGAGAGATACGGATGGTCATCATCTCGCCGATCGCTGCTGATCTTGAATCTGAGCACGCGGGTGTAGAAGCTTTCGGTCGAGTCGGGGTCAGCACGGAAGATCTCGAAGCGCACCGTTGCAGCCATCCTGAAAGTCTCGCACCCCTGACGACTCATCCGCTTCTGCTAAGTCGCCCCCGCGGCACTCTCGGCGAGGCTGCTGCTTCCCGCGGTGGCTGTCGCGCAAAGGGTCGGGCGACGAGGGATGGTCGGGGTGGCGGGGCGCGGCGGTGGATACGCGCCGCTTGGTTTCGGCGGTGTCGCCTGTTGGGGGGCGTTTCAGGGCCCGACAGCGGCGATCTGGTGGTTGTGGAGCTTGGTCAGGTTGTGGGTCATCATCACTAATCGCCACTCGGTCCGCACAGCGGACCTGCCGCGATAGTTCAAGCGGTAGATCTTGCGATTGTGTTTCGTGTGACCGTAAACGGGTTCGATTGACTGTTGCCGTTTTTGGTATAGCTGCTTGCCGAGGTCGCTCCCGAGCTCGCCCGACCCGTTGCACTGAGAGCGAGAGAATTGTTCTAAGTCAGCGGTGATCGGGTCAGGTCATCGGCAGCGAGACGCTCGCGTGTGAACGTCTGCTGGGCTGTCTCCCCCTTGCGTTTTGCGGCGCGGCCGAGGTAGTCCCACTGGTCTTCAGCCGGCTTCGCAGTTGTAGCAAGCCGCCACACCTGAGCGGTGTCCGGACGAGTGCGTGAGCACACATTCGAGATGTGCGCGAAGACAAGACCTGTGGCCTTAATCGGGTCGTGGCCAGCAGCCATGGCGACGACGAGCGTGAGTTTGGTCTGGCAGAGCACCGACAACTCGCGTGGGAGACTGAGCATGCTGGAGTCGGTCGTGATCAAGCCGTCCCAGGCCCGGTTGTCGGTATGGAGTGCCAGCAATACCTCCCAATCGTCTAGCGTGGCCATGCCCGCGTGAACATCAGCAATAGGAACGAGGTCTGCGTCAGCCGCGAGCCACTCGCGAAGACTGTCCACGATGGGCAGTGGGAAGTTCTGGTCCAGAGCAAACAGGCGAGCCATCGCCTGAACTCTCGTCAGGCGGTGAGCGCCAGAGCCGGCTGAAGCTGCCGTTCGAGGTCGAGCGCATCGTCGACGTCGGCCAGCTCGAGCACCGGATAGAGATCGACGATTTTGCCCGGCTGCAACCCACGCCAGCGCAATGCCGCAAGCGCTTCGGTCTCGATCCGGGTGCGGTACACGTGCGGAGCGCCGGCGAGCTTCCCTGGGACGATACGAAGCCTCGGCCGGGGAGTGACTAGGTCTGGGCCTGCACGCGAGGCGCCTAGCTCGAAGGGACGCAGAACGTCCAGCATGTCGGCGACGAGAAGCTGTTGGCCATCGAGATGTCGGGCGTGCC
>JASHQV010000395.1 GCA_030038955.1 Solirubrobacteraceae bacterium | reverse complement strand
CAAGCGAGCCGCTGGCCTGCACCGCGACGCCCTGCTCGCGCAGGCGCGCCCGAACCGCGTCCTTGTCGTCGACCACCAAGCCGAAGTGCCGGGCGCCGTCGGCCGGCTGCGTCCTGCCGACGGAGATCGCGATGAACTGGTCGCCCATGTCGATGAACGCCATCTGAGCGCCGTGCCGCCCCCTGAGCTCGAACTCGAACAAGCGCCCGTACCACTCGAGCGCCTGATCGACGTCGCCCACCTCGAGCGCGATGTGGTTGATCCCGACGAGCCGTGCCACGACTCAGTGAACCTGCACGAGATCGCGCTGCGGCTCGATCCGCCAGCGCCTCGCGACCTCGGCCAGGTGCTCGCTGACGCCCCACCGGTCAGCCCGCTCGTCGCCCTCATGCGCGGGGCTGGCGCCCTTGAGCGCCATGCAGCCGGTGTTGTCGCCCAGCTGACGGATCAGCTCGACGTCCGCGTCGGTGAGGCGGAGCTGGGAGGGAAGCGCGGCCAGCTCGGCCCGCTTGTCCTCCACCGGGCGGGCATCGGGGCCGGTCTCCTGGATCAGCGTGGGGACGACGCACGACACCGGCTCGTGGGCGAGGTTCCACTGGCAGGCGAGCTGCAGCATGGTCAAGCCGGCGCGCGCGGCGATCGGGCGCATCGCGTCAAGCCGGGCGCGGCCGGACTCGATCCAGCCCGCCGGACGGAACGCGCGATGGTCCTGGCGCAGCAGCTCCTGTCCCGGCCGGAGATCGTCGAAGAACAGGCCGCCGTAGTCGACCACGCGGGTGATCACGTCGATGTCGCGGGCGGCGGCGGCGGCGAGGCACAGCTCCCCGGGCCAGGGCTCGAGCGGGTTGAGGATGATCATCGTCCAGTCGATCCGGTCGCCAAAGCGCTCGAAGCAGTCGATCAGGTCGAGCGTGAAGCCGTTGGCGGGGCCGGGTGCGACGCCGATCAGGCGCGTGAGGCCGGCCTCCCTGAGCGCGCTCATCCCGTCCCACACCGCCTCGCTGGTGTAGCCGGTGCGGTCCGGGTTATGGAGCAGCAGCAGGTCGAAGTGATCGAGCCGACAGCGGGCGAGGCTCTGCTCGGTGGCGTGTCGTAGATAGTCGCCATATCGGGCCGGACTGCGCAGGCGAGGGTCGGTGAAGCGGGGGAAGCCCTTGGCGCCGTCGCGCTCGCCCGTGTAGAAGTCGTGGCCGACGGCCGCGACCACGCAGATCTCGTCGCGGGCGAGGCCACCGGGCGCGTGCAGGGCGGCGTCGAGCGCGCGGCCGAGCAGCTCGTCGGCCTGGCCGGCGCCGTAGGCGTCGGCGGTGAAGACCGTGCGAATCGCACGGTCTGGCGCGATCAGCGCCAGGTAGCGCTCGTCATCGAGCGGCACGCCGAAGTGCATGAAGCGGCCGCCGCTCCAGGTGCCGATCGCAACGCGGGTGGGGTCGATCGGGGGCATGAGCCCATATTAGGAGCCGGAATCGTGCCAGGCTGGAGTCACGACGATCCCCCGCGTGATCGCTCGGGCAGATTGCCGGCTCGGTCATTCGAGGCGATCGCCGGCTCGGTGATTCGAGGCGATTGCCGGCTCAGGCTCCGGCTCGGGCACTTCAGCTCGGGCCTGATCGCACCGATAACGGGCTCAGGCCAGGGGGATCGCGCCCAGGTGCGGCCCCCACCTTAGTCCAGGTGCTTTCTAGCCGTAAGTGCAATCCGCGTGTATCTCGTTCGCCGCAAAATCCACGTCATGGGAGCGCCCATGACCAGCCCGGGACCGGCAACCTCGCGCCGCGAGTGGCGCCAGCGAGGCTCCGAGCTGCGTCGGCGCGCCTGGGGGCACGACGTCTGCGAGCGAGTCTTGCGACGCGGTCGCCGGGAGGAGGGGCAGGCCCTGGTCGAGATGGCGATCGCTCTGCCCGTCCTGCTGCTGCTGCTGATCGGCATCATCCAGTTCGGGCTGCTGCTGAACAAGTACATCACGCTCACCGACGCCGCCCGCGCCGGGGCGCGGCAGCTGGCGATCGAGGCGGGCTCCAGCGACCCCTGCGACCCCGCGGTCGCACAGGCGTTGATCAGCGGTTCCGCGATCGGCCTCCAGTCCTCGCAGGTGACGCCGAGCTTCACGGCGATGAGCACCACGTCGACCACCACCACGACCACCACCGGGACGACCACCACGACGACGACTCCCGATGAGTGCAGCACGGGGACCTACACATACAACTCGTCTTACACCAGCACCACCAACACCAACACGACCGGCAACGAGAACGCCGGCGACGAGGCGACGATCACCGCGAAACAGCCGTTCACGCTGAGCGTCTTCGGCCTCGGGGTGCTGAACCTGACGCTGAGCGCGTCGGCATCGGACCAGATCGAATGAGTCAGGCGACCGCGATCCGACGCCGTATGCGCCGTCAGGATGGACAGGTGGTGCCGCTGGTGGTGCTGTGGATGTTCGTGCTGATCGGCTTCGCCGCGCTCGTCGTCGACGTCGGCCGCCTGTACATCGCCCAGGAGCAGCTGCAGGGCGCGGTCAACTCGGCGGCGCTCGCGGCCGGCGAGGATCTGCCAAACGCCACCAATGCGTACGACGCAGCGCTGACCTACAGCGCCGGCAGCGGTGACAAGAACCAGCTCGGCGGCTACGGCGTGAGCACCAGCAACCCGACTGTGACGTTCTGGTGCGACCCGCGCGCCGTCAACTACGACTCGGGAACCTGCCCGACCGACACGAGTGGGACATCCTGCCATCCGGCCGGCTCGCAGACGCCGCTGAACTACCCAGGGGGAGGCACGGCCACGACCTGCAATGCGGTCGACGTATACGAGTCGGCGACGGTGAAGACCACCTTTGCCGGCCTCTTCAACATAGCCAGCTGGTCGCTCTCAGCAAACGCGGTGGGAGCCGCGCGAGGAGGCGGAGACAAGCCGCTCGATGTGTACGTGATCCTCGACAACACCAAGTCGATGGTGCTGAGCACATGCGGTGCAACCGTGACTGGAATCCCCAGCGGCGACCAGACCCAGCTCGACTGCGCCAAAGCCGGCTTCGGAGCGCTGCTCCAGGCGCTCTGGCCCTGCAATCAGGACCTGTCCTCCTGCGGCACGGCGACCGCGAACTCCAGCGGCCTTGGGGCCAACGTGGCCAACCCCGTCGACCAGGTCGGGCTGCTGGTGTTCCCGGAGATCGCAAGCTCGCCGTCGAACACCACCCTGGAGGAGGAAACCAACTGCAACACGACCGGCAAGAACCTGTTCACTCCACCCGATTATCCACAGTGGACGTCGTACTCGGGCACGTCGATCCCCTCTGGCGACCAGAACATCGGCTACGAGGCGGTGGGGCTGTCGAGCGACTACCGAAGCTCGGACTCTCCGAGCTCCCTCCTCAACTACTCGACGTCGGCGCTCGCGGAGTCGATCTACTGGAGCGACTGCACCACTGCCGACGGCTCCCCAGCCACCGGCGAGTATCCGCAGAACGGCACTGACCCCTACGACTACGGGCTCAAGGATATAGGCGGCCCGGGCACCTACCTCGCCGGGGTGATCACCGAGGCCCAGTACCTCCTCCAGGAGAACGCGCGGCCGGGGGCGGAGAACGTGATCATCATCGAGAGCGACGGGCAGATGAGCGCAGCGCCGATCGACTTCGCCAACGGCACGAAGTCCGAGACTCCGTGCGAGGACGCCTACAACGCCGCCAACCTGGCAAAGGAAGCCGGAACCGTGATCTACACGATCGAGTACGGCACGAGCAGCACGAGCGGAACCTGCGGCCCAGACGATCCGACTGACGTATACGACAACCCGGGCACGCTGATGGCGGACATGGCGAGCGACTCAGAGACCTACTTCGACGATCCAAGCGCCGGCGACCTGACCGCGACGTTCACGCAGGTCGGTGAGGATCTCACCGAGCCGCGGCTGATCCCATCGTGCACCGGGTCATCGACCTGCTGATCGGCGGCGGGGCGGTTGCGCTCGGGCGTCGCCCTCGAGATGTGGAGATGAGCCCCCCATCACCGCTGGCTCGTCACCAAATGTGAAGATGGGCCCGGCCCATCACCGCTGGCGCCACCAGCGGCCGCTCAGCAGGTCGTGGAAGACCACCTCGTTGCGCCCGCCGCTCGTCACCACCTCCCAGTAGCGTCGCCGCAGCGGCCGCTCCGTCCACCAGCGATCCTCGATCAGCCAGGACTCGCGGACCGCATCCACCTGGCAGCCGTTGATCACGCGCGGCTGGCCATCCGCGGCCGCCTGCACGGACACCCGGCGCGGGACGGAGAGGCGCTTGGGAGCGGCCATCGGCGTCAGCGCTCGTGCGTCAGCGCTCGTAGGGGGCGAGCACGGCGCGGCGCTCGGGCAGGCGTGAGCGCGGATCGACCTCGAGGACGCGCAGGGCCGCATCCACGCCGGCGGCGGCGCGGGCCTGGTGGATCGCCTCTCGCAGCCGGGCCAAGC
>JASHQV010000394.1 GCA_030038955.1 Solirubrobacteraceae bacterium | reverse complement strand
AGCGCCTCGAGGGCCTCGAGAAGACGTCGGCTGCGCGCGAGCAGCTGCGCACCAAGGGCCTGCTGGACTGAGCCCTGAAAGATTCACTTCGCCGGCGCTGCTTGCGCCCGGCGTCCTGGCGCCCGGCATCCTAGTGCCCGGCGTCCTGGCGCCCAGCGTCCTGGCGCCTGGCGTCCTGGCGTCCTGGCGCCTGGCGTCCTGGCGCCCTGGCGCCCTGGCGTCCTGGCGTCCTAGCGTCCTGGCGTCCTAGCGCTGGGCGCTAGTCGCGCCCGGCCTCCTCGCGCCTGGCGCTACTCGCGCCCGCGTCCTCGCGCATCCAGTCACATCCGGCCGACATGTCCTCCACGCCCATCGCCGCGCCGATGTTCATCCACGCTCCGTAGCGGAAGAAGTTGTCGATCGCCTCGGGCTCCGGCGCCAGCGTGCCGTCGCGCTCGCACCGATCCCGTGCCAGCCGCTGTACGTGGGCCACCAGCCCCGCGTACAGCGCCCGCACCCGCTCGCGAATCTCGGGGTCGTCGCAGGCGGCGTACGCGTGGTGCTGGAGCATCAGGTAGTCGCGATGCTCGGATCCCAGCAGCTCGACGTAGGCATTGCCCATCGCCTTCAGCACGTCGGCCTCCGGCTTGGCAATCGCCGGGTCGTACGCGGCCGCCGCGCGCGTGAACGTCTCGGCGACGAGCTCGAAGCCACGCCCGACCGCCGCCAGGAACAGCTCCTTCTTCGACCCGAACAGGCTGAACACGTACGGCTGCGCGACGCCGACGCGCCGTGCGATCGTGTCGACCGGCGTGCCGTACAGGCCCCGGCGCGCGAACTCGTGCACGGCCGCGTCGATCAGCGCGTCCCGGCGCTCCGAGGCCGGGACGCGCTGACGGGTGGTTCTCGCCGTGGCGCTCATGCTGCTGCCGCCACCGTACCGACTTGCGCGGCCGCCTCGGCTCGGGTCGAGAACGGCAGCGCCGCCGCGATCAGCGCGCCCCCCGCCAGCACCGCCACGCCGACCCACATCGCCGGCGTCAGCCCGCTGACGAACGCCTGCGGTGAGCGATAGCCGCCGTGGCTCGTGAACACGGTCGCCAGCACCGCGATCCCGAGCACGCCGCCGAGCTCGCGGATCGCGTTGGTCGCGCCCGAGGCCTGACCGGCCTGATGCGCTCGGACCGAGGCGAGCACTGCGTTTGCCGCCGGCGCGAACACGAGCGCCATGCCCGAGCCGGCGAGCACGAACGGCGCGATCATGCTGGTGTACGTCTGGTGCACGCCGGTCAGCGTCGCCAGCCAGCCGAGCGCCACTGCCTGCAGGCTCAGTCCGGCGACCATGAATGGGCGGCTGCCATAGCGCTCCGAGAAGAACCCCGCCAGCGGCGAGACGACCATCGTGGCGCCGGTCCACACGAGCAGCTTCACCCCGGCCTGCAGCGGGCTGTTGTGCAGCACGTTCTGGAGGTACTGGCTGAGGAAGAAGATCGAGCCGAACATCCCGAAGTACATCGACAGCGAGATCGCGTTCGTGACCGCGAAGCTCCGCCTGGCAAAGAAGTGCATCGGCAGCATCGGCTCGGCCGCCCGCAGCTCGTAGGCGATGAAGCCGATCACCAGCGCCGCGCCGATCGCCAGCGGCAGCACGACCTGCGCCTCGCCCCAGCCGAGCGACTGCGAGCGCACGAGCGCGAACACGATCCCGAACAGGCCGCTTGACGCCAGTCCCAGCCCGGTCAGGTCGAGGCTGCGCGAGACGCCCCGGCTCTCGTCGAGCTGTCCGATCGCCAGCGGTACCAGCACCGCCCCGACGGGCACGTTGATCCAGAAGATGTAGTGCCACGAGGCCAGCTGCACGACGGCGCCGCCGACGAGCGGACCGAGCGCTACGGCAACGCCGCTGATCGCCGACCAGATGCCGAGCGCGACGCCGCGCTGCTGCGGCGGGAATGCGTCGGCAAGCAGCGTCAGCGTCAGTGGCGTGACGATCGCGGCACCAAGGCCCTGGCTGGCGCGTGCGGCGATCAGGATGCCGGTTCCCGGTGCGAGCGCCGCGGCCGCCGAGGAGAGCGTGAACAGCGCGATTCCGGTCGTGAACATTCGCTTGCGCCCGAAGCGGTCGCCCAGCGCGGCCCCCGTCAGTAGGAACACGGCATAGGAGAGGACGTAGGCGTTCACGGTCCATTCGAGCGCCTGGATCGAGGACCCGAGGTCGCGGTGGATGCTCGGCAGCGCGACGTTCACGACCAGGTTGTCGAGCACGGTCATGAACAGTCCCACCGACACGACCAACAGCGTCCATCTGCTTGTGCGCGAGCTTGTCATCGGCTATCTCCAAGTGATTAGTGACTGCTAACTATAAATAAGTTAGCAGTCACTAATAATACTGTCAAGGGTCGTCCTTGCACTCTATGCGAACATATGTTCGCAATGGTCTACACCGAGCTGCACAGCCATTCCGCCTTCTCGTTCCTGGACGGCGCCTCGCTCCCCGACGAGCTGGTCGCCGCCGCCCTCGAGCTCGGCTACGACGCGCTGGCGCTGACCGACCACAACTCCGTCTCCGGCTCGATGGAGTTCGCGGTCGCCG
>JASHQV010000393.1 GCA_030038955.1 Solirubrobacteraceae bacterium | reverse complement strand
GCGAGCGGCGGGTGGCGCGGGGTCGCGGCGATCACCTGTCCATCCGTCCATGGCCGTTTGACAAGGACCTCTGAATCTGTAGCCTGCAGCGTCGGTGGGGCGCCGACGTGGACTGCGGCGCCGACGTGGAGGCGCGATTTGCGAGGAGCGACTCGATGAGATCGTGGGCGAGATCGATGTCTCTGGTGGTCGCGGTGGCTGTGATGGCCGTCGCGGCGATGGCTGTGGCGGCGACGCCGGCGTTCGCCGCGGACAGCATCTTCTGGGGCAACTACAACGGCGACAGCGTCTCCTACGCTGCGCTCAACGGAAGCGGTGGCGCAGATCTCGCCACGGGCACGGCCACGGTATCCGAGCCGAGTGGGACGGCGGTCGACCTCGCGGCCGGCAGGATCTACTGGACCAACTACAACGTCAACGAGATCTCGTGGGCGAACCTGGACGGCAGCGGCGGCGGTGAGCTGACGACCACCGGCGCGACCGTCGACGTCCCCTGGGGGATCGCGGTCGATCCCGCGGCCGGCAAGGTCTACTGGACCAACTATGGCGACAGCAAGATCTCGTGGGCGAACCTGGACGGCAGCGGCGGCGGCGATCTGACGACCACCGGCGCGACCGTCGACGAGCCGTCCGGGCTGGCGATCGATGCTGCCACCGGCACGATCTACTGGGCCAACTACGGTGTCGGCAGCGGCACGACGATCGGCTATGCCAGCCTGAGCGGCAGCGGCGGCGGCGATCTGACGACGACAGGTGCAAGCGTGGACGGCCCGGTTGGAGTCGCGATCGACCCGGCGGCGGGGAAGGTCTACTGGGCCAACTACGGCGACAGCACGATGGCATGGGCGAACCTGGACGGCAGCGGCGGCGGCGATCTGACGACCACCGGCGCGACCGTCAACGCGCCACTGATGCCCTCGCTGGTGGAGGTCCCAGGCGCGGCGGGCGCCCCCTCGATCAGCGGCAGCACGGTCGGCTCGAGCCTGAGCTGCTCGGAGGGCTCGTGGGATGGTGATCTGCTGCAGTCGTTCCTGTATCGCGCGCCACAGAGCTTTGCCTACCGGTGGAGCCGCGACGGCACAGCGATCTCCGGCGCCACCGGGTCGACCTACACGCCCACGGTCACCGGGTCCTACTCCTGCCGCGTGACCGCGTCCAACTTCGCGGGCTCGACGAGCCAGACGAGCGCGGCGGTCACGGTCAAGCGCGCGGCGTTGTCGCGCCTGCGCGTCTCCCCGCACAAGTTCTCGACCGCGGGGCGCAAGGCTCACGGCAAGTGCGTCAAGCCGAGCCGGAGGAACAGGGCCGACAAGCACTGCCAGCGGCCGATCAAGCTCAAGGTCAGGTACACGCTGAACGCCGCCAGCACGGTCACGTTCACGCTCGCGCTAGAGAGCACCGGTCGTCAGGCTGACGGCAAGTGCGTCAAGCCCACCACGCAGAGCCAGCACGGCGACAAGTGCACGCTGCTTACCAGCATCAACGGAAAGCTCGTGAAGACGGGTAAGGCCGGCGCCAACAGGTTCAGCTGGAACGGCAAGCTCGGCGGTCACAAGCTCCACTCCGGCACCTACCAGCTGACGGCCACGCCCACTGGTGGCAAGCCCGAGCACACCACGTTCAAGATCACCCGGTGACTGGCTTCAGGCTGGCTGCCTGGCCTCGACGAAGTACGGGAGCAGCTCGGACAGCGGGATGATGTGAACGGCGGCGCCGGAGTGCGGCGATTCGATGATGTCTCCATGGCCGATGTACATGACCACATGCGAGATCGCTCGCGATGGCGGCTCGGTGGCGAAGAACACGAGGTCGCCGGGCCGGAGCGCCTTCCGGCGGATCTTGCGTCCGACCGTTGCCTGTCCCGCTGAGTTGCGGGGGAGCACGATCCCGTAGAAGTCGTAGATCGTGTACGTCAGCCCGGAGCAGTCGAACCCATAGGCCGAAGTGCCAGCCCAGAGGTAGGGGAGACCGAGGAACATCTCCGCCTTCTCGACCAGCTGGCGACCGGTCGGATGTGGTGGCGGATCTGCCGGTTCGCGGGTCACGACGGCGGCGCTGGCGATCAGGTCGCTGGCTCCGCTGGGAGCCTGCACGATCGTCCATCGGCCGTCGTGTCCGAGAATGGGCAGCCGTGTATTGAAGCTGAGATGCAGCAGCCGTTGCCCCCGCGCTCCGGCTTTGGTCTCCTCGTAGAGCCAGGCCTTCGCAACGGCCACCACCGCCTCGGGTCCAGCCGGAGCAGACGATGACGTCGATGTGCTTGTGACAAGCACCGGCCGCGTCAGCTGCCTTGCCGGCACCCAGCCGGGATGGCTGAGACCGGTACGCGTGGCCTGCCCGGTCAGCGAAACCTTGTCCCAGGCGCCACGCTGCCTCCATATCGCCACCTGCTGGCCATACAGCCCCTGATCGATCAGGCGGCCGGTCAGCCACACTCGCTGCGTCGTCGTGAGCGCGTCGAGCCAGGCGCCGAGGCGAACCGGATTGGTCAGCGACGGCGCGTCGATCCGTCGCGGATCGCTGGGTCGCGCCCACAGCGAGGCGACCGTCACATCGACGAGCGCGTATGCGCGCGGCGTCTTGCTGGCTGCGCGAGCGGACGCCGCCGGTGGCGAGGTGAACCCGGGCACGCACGCGAGCATCAGACCGATCGACAGCGTGACGAGGCAGGATGCTCGCCGCATCGCCCATGCCAGCCCGCGGAGTCTGTCCGAGCCCACGCTCATGCTGCCGCTCGTCCTCTCCCGATCGATGCAGGATAGGGACTTCCAGCGGCGACTATCGGGGCGGTTCCGTCAGGCGTTCGAGCGCCGAAGCGGCTGCGCGATCCAATCCGACAGGGTCCGCGACCGCTGCACGATCGCGGCGAACTCATGTGTCGGTGCGGATTCGAAGTGCTCGTCGAAGATGCCGCGCAGCGGCGCGCGAAGGTCTGGAGGGACGAGCCCGAGGAAACCGGCGACGTAGCCTGGGGCAGGCGGAACCACCTGGGTCAGCGCTTCGGCGCGGAGCCGCGCGTACACCGCCAGCGCCTCTCTCAGCTCGGCCTCGTCGTCGCCGCTAGGTCCCTCTGCCAGGATCGCTCGCGCTGCTTCCAAGGACACCGCTTGCAGGCATCGGACGGTGTGATCCCTGGGAGTGCGCGTTGCATGTAGGGCAGGTCCGGCGCGTGGGGAAGTGAGCCGCCAGTCGCCGAACGCCTGCAGGACCTTAACCGGGTCGAGTCCGATCGCCCGTGGCGAGATTCCCTCGGCGATCGACACGATCGCGGCCTGGAAGCACTTCACGCAGCCGTTGCAGGCTTGGGCGTCAGGTGGCGCCCGCCAGCACGAGCACTGAAGGTCGGTGAGATCGGCGTAGCGGTGCAGCAGCAGAGACTGGACCTGCGGCATGTGCAAGGGGTAGGTGAGCGAGCTCTGGCGCAGTCCGAATCGGCTGAAGAGGGCGTCGATTGCGGCTTGGGTGACAGCGCAGGACAGGAACTCGCGGTGCAGGACGATGCGGTCGTCGTGGTCGGCGGCGTTGTACTGCAGATCGGCCTCGGAGGCCATGAACATCCGCTCGATCCCGCTCGCGGCCGCGACCGCGGCCATCGTCCCGTGGTAGAGGCAGAGGTCGCTCAGCTCGTGCACGCCGAGCTGGCATCCCTGCCGGGCCGAGAACTCGAGCGACCAAGCGGTCCGGTAGTCGGAGTGGACCTCGATCGTCTCCACTCCCAGGCGCTTGCGCATCTCGGTCCGCGCTCGCTGACGTGCCGAGCCGTCGTGGTCGTGGGCCCAGCTGACCGGCGAGGTGATCATCACCAGCAACGGCGGATGCCCGAGCTCGCTCAGGAGCGCGGACAGCACGAGGCTGTCCTTGCCGCCGCTGAATGCCACCGCCGGGCGGAGCGTCAGCATCGGCAGCCGGATCGGCGGGATCGGTGGCCCGTCGTCGACCAGCTCGACGGCGCGCCCGGACGTCCGGGTTCCGCCGTAGGCCTCGATCTGCACGGCGACGTTGTCGATCAGGCGCAGCCAGAACTCCCGCTCGGCTGCGTCCAAGCTCACCGGCAGCTCGACTCGGCATGGCCTCAGTAGCGCCCAATGGGTATGCAGGAACAGCATCTCGATCCGCCACCACAGCGCGATCGGGACTCGGCGCAGGTCGAGCTGCTCTGGAAACGCGACGCGGAACTCGGTGCGCCGGTACAGCTCGCTCGCCGGACTCAGCTCCCAGCGAAACAGGACCTCGCTTCCGTGGACCTGCGGCTGCTGGAGCCGCACGTTGTGAGCCGGCTGCGATAGGGTCGTGCGACCGGATGTTCGCGGCCCGCGCAGGCGCCGCCTGAGGGTGCTGCCCGCCACGCGAGAATCTTTCCACCATCCGCCTCGCGTGCTGCTGTTTAATGGGCGCGCTTCCACGGTCAGCGTGCGGCCCAAGTTCGCTTTGGGATTGCGGCTGAGCCGGGAGGACCGACCGGGCAACCTAACCAGGAGGGACCATGTCGAAGCCCACGCCGCAGGACCTCGCCCAGCGGCCGCAGGAGCTCGCGGAGCCGCCCGTGACCGCGGAGCCGCTGGTACGCGATCGGCTGCTCGACGAGCTCGAGCAGCAGCTGCTATCCGAAGCGCGTGATCGTCGCGACGACGACGGCGTGCAGATGTTCGGCGACGGCTGATCGCCTCGAATCCAGCTGCCGGGAGCCGCCTCGCGCGGCTCCCTCGGCGGATGCGGTTCACATGCAGCTCGATTCGAAGCTGAACCACATCATCAAGATTGCCGCGCGCTGCAATCTGAACTGCTCGTACTGCTACGTCTACAACCAGGCCGACACGTCGTGGCGTGATCGCCCGGCGCTGATGTCGAGGGAGACGTTCGTTGCCACGATCGAGCGGATCAGACGCCACTGTCTGCTCAGCAGTCAGACGCAGGTGCACATCTTCTTTCACGGGGGCGAGCCGACGCTTGTTGGTGCGGACAGATTTGCCTGGATGTGCGGACGCGCGCGGGAGCAGCTCGACGGCATCGCCGAGGTCGGGTTCTCGATGCAGACCAACGGGACCCGGCTGACTGCTGCCTGGCTGGCCGCGCTGCGCGAGTTCGGGGTGCAGGTCGGCGTCAGCCTGGACGGACCGAAGGATGTGAACGACATCTATCGGGTCGACCATCGCGGACGGGGTTCGCACGACGCCGTCGCCCGTGGCATCACGCTGCTCGCCGAGTCCGGCACGCCGTTTCACATCCTCTCGGTGGTTCAACCCGGAGCCGACCCGCTGCGGGTTCACCATCACTACCTCGACCTCGGCTGCCGCTCGATCTGTTACCTGTTGCCGGCCTACACGCACGACACGGTCGGCCCGATCCGCAAGCGATTCGGGCCCACCCCGTGTGCGGACTACCTGATCCCGATCTTCGACGACTGGTGGTTCAACAGCTCGATCGACGTGTCGATTCGCGAGTTTTGGAACCTCAGCCGCGTGATCATGGGAGGAACGAGCCAGACGGAGATCTTCGGCAACCGCCCGCTTCGGTTCGTGTGCGTGGAGACAGATGGCTCGATCCACGGACTGGACAAGCTCAGGTCCTGCGAGGACGGGATGTCGGCCCTGCCGATCAGCGTCCACGACACGGACTTCTCCGAGATCGCCGAGGCCAGTCCGTTCTACGCCCGGATCATGGAGGGGTTGCCGTTACCGACGGGCTGCCGCTCCTGCCGCGAGCGCGATACGTGTGCGGGAGGGCACCTGCCCAACCGCTACTCGCGAGCTCGCGGCTTTGACAACCCGAGCATCTGGTGCGCGGACATGCTCGCGCTGTTCGACCATGCCCGCTTCCGGATGGGGGTCACGGTCGCCGACACGCGCCGCCGGCGCCGAGCGCTGGAGCGAATCCGCAACCGGGAGCTGAGCGCTCAGCCCGCTCTTTGAGCGATTGACTCGCGAAACCTCGACGCAAGCTTCAGGATCGGCAGGATCCGCCCGCGTAACCGCCACCAGCCGCCCTGCTCGATCGCGGTCAGCGTCTCGTGCCGGCGATGCAGGAAGGCAAGTGCGTCCTCCTGCGCGCTGACTGCCTCCCGGAGGCGAATCAGCTCCGCGTGCTCGATCCGGTGACGGCGGGCGCTGAGAAAGTCGTCCAGGTCGCCGTTGATCCTCGCGCTAAGCAGCCAGTCGCGGCCCTTGGCGCTGACCAGCTCGAGCAACAGGCGGCCGCCAGCGTAGTCGCAGCTGCCGTCCTCTGCGCGCAGCTCGGGTACGACATCGAACAGCCACGGGGCGAGCAGGATGCCGTGACGCTCGTGGAACCGCGCGAGCGACGTGAGCCAGTCAGCCCACAGCGATTGAGCATGCAGGTCGCCTGTGTCGAGTCGCTTCGGGATCAGGTGATGGAGCGCCAGGGCCTCGCGGGATCGGCGGAAGCTACCGGGTCGCTCGGCTTCGACCCGATAGCTCCATTCGTTGTCCTCGTAGTAGCCGATCATCCGCTCGTCGAGCGGGATCTTCTGCAGCAGCGAGCGCCGGATCAGTACGGCGGTGCCGGGAACCCACTGGGCCGGTCCGGTCGGCGGCAGCGACTCGATGCCAAGCGGCGACCCCGCTCCGATCAGGCTGTACGTGGCGATGTCTCCGTCGACCGCAACCGAGCCTCCCGAATGCACGACGCGCGCGTCGCTGTCGACCACCGTGGCCGTGACTGCGCCTACGTCGGGATGGGCCTCCAGTTCCGCCAGCAGGTGCTCGAGCGCTCCCGGCATCAGCTCCGCGTCGTCGTCGAGGAACAGGATCAGCTCTCCCTCGGCGAGCTCCGCACCCAGGCAGCGGCCCGGACCGCACCCCAGCTTCCGGTCTGAGCGGTGGAGCTGCACGCCGGCCCGTCCGGCGCACTCTGCGGCGACGCGTTGCGCCGCTCGAGGTCGGGATCCGTCGTCGATCACGAGGATCTCAGGATCGGCCGAGCTGCTCGCCACGGAGTCGAGCGCCCGGCGTAGCAGATCCGGACGGTCGCGGGTCAGGATCACAGCGGTGGTGCGCGCCCCTGGACGCTTCAGCGGAGGCGCCGGCGTGGACAGCGCAAGCCTCCGGATCTGGTGCAGTGGGCCACGGGCGAACGGGTCGAGCAGCTGCGCGGCGACTGCGGTCGCCGGTTCTGACTCGATCACGAGCACGCTGCGCAGCAGCTCCTCGAGCTGCTGCTGGATCCGGTCGACGCCGGCGACGCCGGCAGCGTCACGAGCACCATCGACGTCGTCCGCGCCGGCGTCGCCGGCGACCCGGTGGCCGCGCCCCTGGTGGGCTGCGACCACTCGCTCAATGAATGCCTGCATCTCGGCGGCCACCACCCCGGACTCGAATCGCCGCTCATAGAGCTTGCGTCCGGCTTCCCCGAGCCTGCCGCGCAGCTTGGGATCGTCGACCAGCCGGCGCAGCGCGGCCGCCAGCGCGACCCCGTCATCAGGAGCCACGATGAGCGCCGTGCGCTCGGGGATGACGACCTCCGGAATCCCGCCGGTGCTGCAGGTGACGATCGGCTTGCCGAACATCATCGCCTCGAGCGGCACCACTCCGTGGGACTCGTACCGGGAGGGCACGCAGACGATCGCGGCGCGCTCGTACAGGCTCCAGAGCTCGGCATCGGAGACCACCCCGGTGAAGCGGACGCTTTCCTCGAGCTGGGGCCGGAGCGTCATCGCTTCGGCAAAGGCTGCGACCAATCCAGGATCGCTTTCGGGCCCCACGATCGTGAAGCGGACCTGCACCTCTGAGTCGATCAGCTCCCTGGCCGCCAGCAGCAGCGTGTCCAGGCCCTTGCGCAACTCGATGCGTCCCACGAACAGGATCTCCGACGGGCCGTGGTCGGTGACCTCTCCGACCGGCCAACGGTCGCGTACGCCACGTCCCACCACCGCCGTCTGCGCCGGAGCAAGGTCGTAATCGTCGATCGTCTTGGCCAGGGAGGCGCTGGTCAGGCCGTGCAGGTACTCGCTCCGCGCCAGCGTCTCACGCTCGAGCGTGAGACGCTCGCGGATGTCGGGGATCGCCTCGTAGCGCGGGTCGATCTCCGTCAGCGTTCGCAGTGATGTCATGCACGAGACGATCGTCGGGAAGCGCTCGTCGAGCACACACAAGGCACCTAGCGAACGCCACAGAGGCGCCAGGACTGCGTCCACCGGCTGCTCGTGCTCGTGGATCCGCTTCACCTCGCGGTAGATCGCGGCGGCGTGCATCAGGTTGTGAAGCGCGGTCTCGGGCGCGACATCCGCCGGCGGATCCGAGAGTGGAATGACCGCGAGCCGCCTGACCGTCACGCCCAGCAGCTCGGGCGCCGCGCTCGCCGACAGGTCGGTCAGCAGCTCGACGTGGTGACCCGCGTCCGCCAGCGCCTCGGCGAGCTCGCAGGTGGCTCGAACGAGACCGCTCGGCGCGTCACGAACGACGTCGCGGCAGGCCAGACAGAGATGCATCGCGGTCCCGGTCGATCAAGAGCCAGGAGATCGTAGACACAATCCGTTGGGCCGCGGGATCTATTGATGGGGGCGTCACACCGGGCGTCACACGGCGGAATCTGTTTCTGCGGGAGCGGCGGCGGGCGTCGCCCCTGGGGGATCCAGCTCCGCTGGCAGGAGCCGCGGCGAGCGCACTGGCGGGCACCGCTGCTGACCGCTCAGGCGGCGATCTCCTCGTGGACTGCCGCTACCGCTGATGCGGCTCGCTGCCCGCGTCTCAGCGTCAGCAGCGCCACCGCGCCTCCCGCGACCGCCACCGCCGCGATCATGGCCCACCCTCGCTGGTAGGCGGCGAGGCTCGCCTGGGGCGTGTCCGGCGTTCCCACCACGGCAATCAGCACCGCCACCCCGACGGCGAGCCCGATCTGGCGGAACATGTTCACGACCGCGGAGCCCGTTGCGAGTGAGTGCGGGGGCAGCGACGAGGTGCCGGTTGCCATCAGCGTCGGCAGCGTCAAGCCGACGCCGATGCCGGTCAGCAGCATCCCTCCGAGCATCTGGCTTGCGTAGTCGGCGTGCAGCGACGTCGCGAGCGCCCACCAGGCGGCGCCGGCAGCGAACATCGTCGATCCGATCGCTACCACGACGCCGGGGCCGAGTCGAGCACTCAGGCGGCCGGTGATCAGGACCGACACGAGTGGCACCATGATCGGCCCCGGGGCGATCGACAGCCCTGTGACCAGTGCCGACCAGTGCAGCACGTCCTGCTGCCACAAAACCCGCGAGAGCAGCATCGCGCCAAACGCGATCGAGAAGAAGATCGCGACGATCGAGGCGCCCGTGAACGGTCGCAGGCGGAACAGCGAGCGATCGATCAGCGGCGCCGAGCTCCGCAGGCAGTGAGCGGTGAACAGCGCCAGCAGGACTCCGCCAGCGGTCAGCGTGCCGACAGTCGGCTCGCTGTCCCAACCCCACCGGCTGGCGCTGACCAGTCCGAGCACGAGCACGCCGACGCCGCCGGTGACCAGCAGCGCGCCGATCCCGTCGGGCCGGGCGACGGGGTGGCCGGGCACGTGCGGCAGCTGTCGCCAGCCGACGAACAGCGCCAGCAGCCCGACCGGGACGTTGACGATGAACACCCAGCGCCAGCTGGCGGCCACGAGCAGGCCGCCCGCCACGGGCCCGAGCGTCGCGGCGAGCCCGCCCACCGCCGTCCACGTGCGCACAGCTCCCTGCCGGCGCGCAGGCACGAAGCTGGCCAGGACCAGGCTGAGCGAGGTGGGGGTCAGCAGCGCCGCGCCCACGGCCTGAACGACGCGGAAGCCGATCAGCATCGGCAGCCCGGTGGCGGCGCTGCATGCAGCTGAGCCGGCCACGAACACAGCCACCCCGAGCAGGAAGCCACGGTCCCGCCGATAGCGCTCCGACAGCCGACCGAGCAGCACGAGCAGCGCCGCGTAGACGATCGTGTACGCGTTCAGCACCCACGACAGGTTGGCCAGCCCAGCGCCGCGGAGGTGGAAGTCGCGGCCGATCTGAGGCAGGGCGACGTTGACGATGAACAGGTCGAGGCTGGCCAGCACCACGCCGGCGCACACGATCGTCAGCACCAGAGCTGGGGAGGAATGTGATCGCGGGTGGGCGACGTCAGCGCCCGCGCCGCCGCCGCCAGCGCACAAAGGGCGTCCGCGCCTGCTGGCGCCGCCGCCGGCGCCAGCGG
>JASHQV010000392.1 GCA_030038955.1 Solirubrobacteraceae bacterium | reverse complement strand
GCCGCTTGCCGAGCCGATCACGTAGGCGACGTAATGGCGCACGAACCGGCGCTCGGCCCCCGCCGTCCCCGCCCGCTGGGCCATCGTCACCTGACTGCCGACCCAGAAGCATCCGAGCCCGCCCCCATCCAGAACCGCGCTCACCACGAGCCAGGCAATGCCCGTGCCCGCTGTCAGCACCGTCCCCAGGCCGGACGCGGCGACCACGAGCCCCGCCGCCACGAGGTTTGGGGCGCCGAACACGGATACCAGCGGGCTGGCGGCTCCCGCCCCCAGGGCGAAGGCGAACATGAACACGGCGACCAGGTCGGCTGCGGTCGCGGGCGAGAAGCCGTGTGCGACCGCCAGCAGCGGCAGGGCGACCCCGACGCTGCCCGAGATCACCCCCGCCGAGCCCGCAGCGATGAAGAATCCGCGGCTGACAGGCCTCAACTGGCGAGGCTCTCGGGCTCGAGCGGGCGCAGCTCCTCCGCGTAGCTCACCGAGGTCCGCTGCATCACGCCGTCGGAATCGATCGCGTACTGACCGAGCCGCCACAGCGGCGGTGAGTACGCGTGGATCGACACCGAATCGGGCTCGCTGCCAGTCATCCGGTGGATCCGCTCGGGTCCGAACGAGAAGCGCCGCCCGGCGGGCACGACCCGTATGACCGGTTCGCCGCCGATCCGCGGACTGGCGTCGGTGACCGCTCCCTGAACCACGTGGACCGCCCCCGAGGAGATGTCGTGGTCGTGCCAGCCGGTGTCGTTGACCGGTGTCCAGCACAGCAGCCACACGTCCACGTAGTCGTCGCGGTGCAGCGATATGTAGTGACGCTTGCTATCGGAGAACGCGATCTGCGCGCGCCATTGCTCGGGCTCGAGGGCCAGCTGGTCGACGAGCTCCTCGAGCTCAGAACGCTCGAGATTGCGCGGCGGCAGCGACGTCCAGTCCATCGGTCACCTCCTCGAGGTCGAGTAGACGAAACGGGTTCGCATGCCGCAGCGCGAGCAGCGCTGCGGCACCGAGATCGGGAGCCGTTGGATCCGCGTACGGGCGGTCGGAGCCGTTCACGAACACGTCGACGCCGAGCACGCGCGCGGTCGCGTCGACCGCGCGCGTGCCGTACGACGAGATGTCGAGATAGACGTCCTCGTCGACGGCGCTGCGCTCTCCGGCGCGTGCGGCGAGCCGCTCACCGTGCAGTGGCGCGAGCCCGGCCAGCATCGCGAAGCAGACGCGCAGCTTCGGATGACGCGCGCGTCCGTGGACGCGGAAGGCGAACCAGGCGGCGTGCATCTGCTGGACGTAGCTGACCACCGACGGCCACCAGGCGGGAGCGCCGCGCGGGACCGAGGCGACGGGACCGGGGTGGATCAGCAGCGGCCGCCCCCGATCCTCGAGCAGCGCCAGCAGCGATCCGATCCGGTCGTAGCCGTCTTCGTCCAGCAGCTCGGTCGCGGGCAGCTGCAGCCCGACGAAGCCATGTTCGAGCGTCTGTTCGAGCGTCATCGGGTGGATGTCGCTCATACATGTCGCCGCCCACGCCGCAAACGGGCATGGCAGCGACACGGCACCCTCGTGGTAGGCGTCGAGCAGCGCTCGCGCCTCGGCGGGCGGCAGCAGCTCGACGCCGAGCGCGCTCGACAGCGACACCAGCGCCAGCTGGAGGCCGTCGGTGGTCGCCTGCTCAGCGCGGCGATCGACGTCGTGATCCGGCGGATCAACCTGATAGGGCGGCTCGCCGGCGAGCTCGAGCCTCCACCCGCGCAGGCACGGTGGCTGATCGCGGCGTCGCAGCGCCGCAATCAGGGGAGGTGGCATCAGGTGCTGGTGGACGTCTACCGCAGCCGCCTCGGGGTCGTTACTGAACCGGTTCATTGAATCCTTTCAGTTAACCGGTTCAGGGGGCGCTCTGTCAAGTCATTCCGAAGTCGGCCGACGACCCGGTCGCGTGCTAGCCGCTTGTGAGCGAGTCGACGATCGCCGCCAGCCGTCCCGTCCTGACGGCCCGATCGGCGACGAGGTCGACGGCGGGCCCGAGCGGGCGATCGTCGTCGAGCGGTGCGACCAGCTCGCGCACGGCTGCGTGCGCCGCAGCGGTGCCGCCACCGAGCCGCGACGGCGCCGCCAGGTCGACCGCCTGTGCCGCGCACACGAGCTCCAGGGCGATCAGCAGCTCCAGTCGTTCGAGCTGCTCGTGGACGCGCAGCGCCGACTGCAACGCACCGGTCGCGTCGTCCTCGACTCCGTCGGCACCGACGCTCGCGTGGATCGCGAATGGGGCCGCCCGCTGCCGGATCTCGAGGGCCAGGGATTGCGCGGTCTTGTGCAGGACGGCGATCCCGGCTCGGCCTGCGCCGCGCGGGCTGAGGCCCCGCGGTAGGCCGCTGAGCCGCTCGGTCGCAAGTCGCGCCGGGCGCTCACACGCGAGCGCCGCGACCTGCGTGACCGCGATCGCGGTCGCGTCCAGCGCCAGCGCCAGCGCGGGGACGTGGAAGTTACCGGTCGATATCACCCGCCCCTGATCGGCCAGCACCAGCGGATTGTCGGCGGCACCGTTGAGCTCCGGCTCGAGCGCTCGCTCGAGTAGGTCCAGTGCGCAGTGAAGCGACCCGTGCACCTGACTCGCACAGCGGAAGCTGAGCGGATCCTGCACCCGGCGGGCCGCGCCGCATGCGGTCAGGCATCCTCCCGCGAGCAGCACGCGCAGGCCGGCGGCGGACCACTCCTGGCCCGGCGCCGGGCGGGCCGCCACGGCCCGCGGATCGATCGGGCTCAGGTTCGCGCGGAAGCCCTCCATCGACAGCGCCGCGGAGACCTGCAGCGACTCCAGGCAGCGTCTGGCGTCGAGCAGTGCGAGCCCCGCAGCTGCCACCGAGACCGCCGCGCTCGAGCACACAGCGAGACCGTCCTTGGGCCCGAACGTGAGCGGTTCCAGTCCCGCGCGCGCCAGCGCCGCCGCTCCGGACATGATCTCGCCGTCGACCTCCGCCTCGCCGCCCGCGGCGAGCACCAGCCCGACGTAGGCGAGCAGGCACAGGTCGGAGGCGCCGATCGAGCCGCTGCGCGGGATCCGGGGATGCACGCGGGCATTGAGCAGGCCGGCGAGCCGGTCGGCCAGGTCCGGCGACGCTCCAGCCCCGCCGGCGCAGAGGCCGTTGAGCCGCACGGCGACTGCGCCACGCACGACCTCAGCCGGCAACGGCTCCCCGACCCCCGTCGCTCTACCGAGCACGGTTCGCAGCGAGAAGTCCTCGGCATCCTCGCGCGCAACCGCCTCGACCACGCGCGAGCCGAGTCCGGTCGTGACGCCGTACACCGGCGTACCGGCCTCGACGGCGTCGGCGATCACCGCGTTCGCGTCCCGCATGCGCTCGCGCGCGTCGCCGTCAACCTCGATCGCCGCACCCGCTCGGGCGATCGCGGCGAGCGTCTCCAGGGTGAGGTCGCGGCCGGTGATGCGGATGCGACGAGCCACGCCCGCGACCGTACTACCGGGGCGGAAGCTGCCGTCGGCAGAGGATGCCGCTGGTGGGTCTCCCAGGAACGTTGTGCCTGAAATGGCGGAGGTCCGGGGGCGCTGGCCGAGGACGCAGGAGGAGTGGCGCAGCAGCGCTGCCCGAGCCTCCGAGGACAAAGGCCGGAGGTCATCCGGGACCGCCATCTCGGGTGGAATATTCCCGGGAGTCCCACTAGTACGCTGACTCGCGTGAGCCGCCCCGCCAAGCGCGTCACGATCCGGGAGGTCGCCGATGCCGCCGGACTCTCGCCGGCAGCCGTGTCCTACGCCTTGCGCGGCATTCAGGTTTCCGCCGAGACGCAGGCGCAGGTGCGCAAGCTGGCGACGCAACTCGGCTACGAGGCACATCCAATCGCACGAGCGTTGGCAAGCGGTCGCACGCGCATGGTCGGCATCCTGGGGCCATCGCTGGAGGACCTGTGGCAGCAACGAGTGGCTGCCGAGGCGGGACGCGCGCTGCTGGCCCGCGACCGCTACGCGCTGATCGTCGACGCTGGCGGCGACCCGGTGCGCCAGCGGGAGCTGGCCGCGCAGCTGCGCGACCAGCGTGTCGACGGCCTGATCCTCTCGCCCGTCGACCCCTCGGACCCGTTCTGGTCGGAGCTCGCCGAGTCGCTTGCCGTGGTCTGCTTCGGCGATGCGCCGGTGGGTGCCGCGACGATCGGACAGGTGCTGTTCGACAACCGCACCGGGGTGACCGGTGCGCTCGAGCATCTGCACGGGCTCGGGCACCGGCGGATCGCGGTCCTGCGTCGGCCCAGCTCCCCCACTGCGGGCCGTCCCGCCGACGGCTACGTGGAGACCGTGGTCAAGCGCCTGCGTCTCGAGCCGACGATCGTCGACGTGCCGTACGGCCTGCACGACGGCACCGCCGTCGTGCGCGACAGCCTGCTCGGTGCCGACCGGCGTCCGACGGCGGCCTTCTGCTTCTCGGACTCGATCGCCTACAGCGTCTACGCGGCGGCCCGTGAGCTGAAGCTGGCGATCCCGCGCGACCTGTCGGTCGTCGGCTACGACGATCATCCGATCTCGGCCGTGCTGACACCTCCACTGACGAGCTTCGACTGGCAGTCGAAGCATCTCGTGGAGGTGGCCGTCGGGATGGTCGTGGCGGCGATCGACGGTCGTCGTGCACGCCGGCGCGTGGTGATCGAGCCGACCCTGCGTGAGCGCGGCTCGACCGCTGCCAGGCCGCGTTCCTAGGGAGCGGTGGTCAAGCCCCGACCACCTGCATGACCGCACCCCGGTCGCCGAAGCCCGATCGGGCGGCGCACGACGCGACGATCAGCGCTTGTAATAGTCGGCATTGATCTGCGTGAACTTCTGCCACTCCTGCGGAACCTGGTCCTCGGCGAAGATCGCGTCCACCGGGCACGCCTCAACGCAGGCGTCGCAGTCGATGCACTCCTCCGGATCGATGTACAGCTGCGGCGCCTCATCGAATCCCGCCTCGTCCTGCGTGGGATGGATGCAGTCGACCGGGCAGACCTCCACGCACGAATAGTCCTTTACGCCGATGCACGGCTCAGCGATCACATACGTCATCAGCTCGTTCTCCTGGCATGGCTCAGTGGGCCAGACCCCGGGAGTCTTGCACTTCAAGCTCGGTTCTTAACGCTAGGAGCATCTCTCAGAATCAGGAGGTGTGGCTGGCGAGCGCCGGATCAAGCGGGGCGGCGCGGACACGAGCTGCCGCGTAGCAGCGCTACGCAAGGCGAGCGGCCGGGCCGAATCCGCGCAGATCCGCCGCCGCCAGACGCGCGTACTGATTCTGAAAGATGCTCTAAGGGCCTATCTCAGTTGGGCGTGCGACTGGGGTGGTTCAGGGCCAAGCTGGGCGCCGCACGTGGTCGTGGCAGGTAGTGAGCTACCTGCGAGACCGCGGGTGGCGAGCCAGCGCCGGTCCCGGGCCACATCCAGGCGTGCGATCCAAGTGGGATAGGTCCTAAGCCGCAGTCTCGTGGCGAGGGACCTCGGCGGCAATCTCCACCGGGGAGAGGTCAGAGCATGACCTGCGAGCCCATCAGCATCGTGCGTTCCCTTGGCAGCCCGAAGTGATCGACCGGGCTGAGTGTGTTACGAGCCATGCTGATGAACAGGTGCTTGCGCCAACGGCGCATGCCGGGAGCGTCGCTGAGTTGGATCGAGATGCTCGAGACGAAGTAGCTGGCGTCCTCCAGGTCCAGATTGCGCTCGAGGAGGCCACGCATGCGCGCAAGTGCCAGCTCCTCTGGCACGCTCAGCTTGTCCTGGTAACCGGTTCGTGTCGTCAGGTGGAAGACCTTGAAGAGTCCGTGGCCGAGCATCTCCATCTCGAGCCTGTCAGTCTTCTCGACGTGCGGTACGCTGATCGTGTCGACCGACACGATCACCACCTTCTCGTGCAAGGCTTGCGCGTGCCAGACCTCGGCGCGAAGTGCAAGCGGCGTGGTCATCTTGTCGCGACACAGGAATACCGCGACACCCGGTACCCGTTGGATCGGTGGCTGCTTCGCGGCGAGCCCGTCGAGGAACTCGCTCAGCGATCCCTCTTGCGCGAAGCGGTTGCGCGTGACTATCAGCTGTCCGCGGCGCCAGGTCGTCATCACGATCGACACCAATAGTCCGATCGCCAGCGATAGCCATGCCCCGTGCTCGACCTTGGCAATGCTCGAGCTGAACAAGGCGACCTCGACGGTCAGGAACAACACCCCAAGCGGGACCAGCATGCGCTTGGTGGCGCCCCACAGCAACCGGGCAACCGCTAGGAACAGGATCGTGTTGAGGATGAACGTGCCGGTCACTGCCACGCCGTATATGTCTCCGAGCTTGTCAGCTGATCGGAACACGAGCGTCAGCACCACGACGCCGATGCACAATGACCAGTTGACGATCGGCACGTAGATGTCCCCCGCCCGCTTGGACGTGTACGCAACCCTGAGCCTCGGAAGGAACCCGAGCTGCACAGCCTGCTTGGCCACGGAGAACGCACCCGAGATAGCAGCCTGGGAGGCGATCACCGTCGCCATCGCGGCGAGCATCACGACCGGCCACAGCGCCCAGCCAGGCGTCATCTGGTAGAAGGGATTGAACGTGCTCGCGTCTTGCGCGAGCGCTGGGTGGTGGAGGATGAACACGGCTTGGCCGAGGTAGTTGGTCATCAGCGCCGGCAAGGCGAGGCCAAACCAGCCGAGTCGGATCGGACCCGCGCCGGAGTGCCCTCGGTCGGCGTATAGCACCTCGGCGCCCGTCACGGCCAGCACGACTCCGCCTAACACCAGATACCCGGCGGCGCCGTGGGCGACCATGAACCGGACCGCCCAGCTGGGCGAGAGCCCCTGGAGCACAGCCGGATCCTTGAGCACTTCGCCGAGGCCGATCGCGCCGATCGTGATGAACCAGACGAGGATCACCGGGCCGAACAGCCATCCGATCCTGCCCGACCCGAATCGCTGGAGCGCGAACAGTGCGATCAAGATGCCGACCGAGAGTGGAACGACCAGGTGCGCCAGCGCCGGACTGGCGACCTCCACTCCCTGGATCGAGCCGAGCACCGAGATCGCCGGGGTGATGATGCCGTCGCCGAAGAACAGTGCTGCGCCGAAGATGCCCAGTGTCACCAGGAGCAAGCCGTGGACGACCCGATTGCGTTGGAGCAGCGCCGTCAGGGCCATGATGCCGCCCTCCCCGCGGTTGTGAGCGCGCATGATGACGCCGGCGTACTTGACTGAGACGACGACCATCAACGCCCAGAAGATCAAGGAGGCGACGCCGTAAACCACCGCCGGAGTGACGTGTGCCGTCGCCCGATAGGAGCCGAAGATGACCTGCTCGGTGTACAACGGGCTGGTGCCGATGTTGCCGTACACGACACCGAGCGCGCCCAGCGCGAGCGCCGCTCTGCCGACGTGCGCGACGACATCGCGGTCGGCGCCCACAGGCACGTCAAAGCGTCTCCCAGTGGCCGCCGACGCTTCCGCTTTTGCGCTTGAGTCAGAGGGCACCCAGTGGGGAAGCTTGTGCGCCGCCTCGTTGAAGGTACGCTTCAGGGCAGGGCGCGTCGCTGCTGGGACGTACCCGTTCGTTTGGCGCGAGTGCCTCATCGCGTCGTGTGTAAGTGGAGAGAGGACCCCGCCGGATCACTTCTCGGCGCGACCTCGTAGCTATTTGTGGCGAGCGTAGTCGCGGCCGTTCGGCCAACAGCGGGTCTTCACAAAACCTGTATGGCCACGGGGCGCTTCTTAACAGCACCTTGATGAACTCGCGGCTGTCTCTCTCCTCAGCCCGCGAAGCGGTACCCAACCCGTGGGTCTGTCTTCACGTAGTGCGGATCCCCGGGCGGCTCGATTTTGCGGCGCAAGTTCGCGACGTGCACGCGAAGCACCTGCGTGTCGTCGCTGTACCCACTACCCCAGACCGCAATCAGAAGCTCGCGGTGCGTCATCAAGCGGCCACGGTTGCGCGCCAGCACGCGCAGAAGATCGAACTCCGTTGGCGTCAGATGGATCTCGTGTCCGTCACGGCGAACGACGCGCGCGGCGAGATCAACTTCGAGTCCGTCGGCCCGGATCACGGCGTCTTCGCGCTCCGGTCCGACCCGGCGAAGCACCGCCTCCAAACGCGCCACAAGCTCCCGTGGACCGAACGGCTTGGTCACGTAGTCGTCCCCGCCCGCGGCGAGCGCTGCGACCTTCGCGTCCTCGTCGCCGATCGCCGACAGCACGATGATCGGGATCTCGCTCCAGTGCCTCAGCCGCCGGCAAACCTCGACCCCGTCCATGTCGGGCAGCAGCAGATCGACGATCGCTGCATCTGGTCGCCGGACTGCCGCCAAGTCAAGCGCCACCTCACCGCGAGCGGCCAGCAGTGCGTCGAAGCCCGCATCGCGCAGGATCACGCGCAGCGCATGCAGTATCTGCGGCTCGTCATCGCATACGAGAACCGATGGCCGCCGCTTCACGCCGCCTCCATCGCCGGCTGCTCTACGGGGAACGCGACGATGAAGCTCGTCCCGTGACCAGGGTCGGACTCCACCGAGATGCTCCCACCATTGGCTTCCACGAAGCCCTTGGCGATCGCAAGACCGAGCCCGGATCCACCCCACCGCCCGTTCCCCGACTGCGAGCCTCGATAGAACGGCTCGAAGATTCGGTCCTGCTCAGCGCCGGCGATACCCGGGCCCTTATCTGCGACGCGCGCAACGACCCGTGAACCAGCCCGCCACACGTCGGCCGAGATCGCTAGCCCGTTGGAGTAGCGCACCGCATTCTCGAGCAGATTGGCGAACGCCTGCTCGAGTTGGGCGGCATCTGCACGCACCGCAGGCACGCCGGCGTCAACCGACAGGTGTACAGTCCCACCTCGCTCCCGGAGCGCATCCCGAGCCGCGAGCAACACCTCCTCGACCGATATCCACTCGCGCTGCGGCTGCGCGCGCCCAGCCTGCAGCCGCGACAGATCGAGCAGCTTCTCGATCAACGCCGACAGCCGCTCGCCTTCCTGAACCACGGCAGCGCTCAACTCGCCTCGCTCGCCGTGTGACAGCGATCGCGCACGAAGCGCATGCCCGGCCGCGACGATCGCCGTCACCGGTGTGCGCAGATCGTGAGACACCGCCCGAAGCAACGCCGTCTTCAGCTCGTCGCTGCGACGCAGCGCCGCGTTCTCCACCACCTCGGCCTGCACTGCGTCACGACGCAGCGCGATCTCGACAAGTACCTCGAGCGAGGGCAACACACGCGCACGCAGCCGCTCCATCGTCTCCGAAGGCAGATCTCGTGGCACCAGCAGCGTGGCGATCTGGTCACCGTTTCCGGCATGCAGCGGCATCGCCACGTCCTGGGCGCGGCCGGGCACCGTCCCCAGCTCGATTGTCGTGGACGGGATCATCATCGCTTCGGCCACCTTCCGCGCCGTTGCTCCAAGCGCCGCGCTCGTCTCGGCACCCGCCAGCAGCTCGCGCGCCAGCCCTGCCGCGAGATCCGCCTCTCCCCGCCGGCGCTCCGCTTCCACCGCACGGCTCCGCGCGACGTCGGCCATCGTGCTCACTGTCGCCGCGACGATCGTGAACGCCACCAGCGCGGCCCAGTTCCGCGAATCCGCGATCTCGAAGCGTCCGACGGGTGGAATGTGGAAGAAATTGAACGCCGTCGCGCTCGCAACCGAAGTCGCCAGGCCAAGCATCAGCCCGCCATAAGCCGACACCAGCAACACCGCCGGGAGGTACACGACGCTGAGCGCCACCGTTGGCGACACAGCCTCGAGCGGATAGATCGCCGCCGTCGCCGCCGCGACCGCGACCACGGCGACACCCATCCCCAGCCACAGGGGCGGATGCTCAGCCCCAAAGACGCGGACTCTCGGCCGATCAGACACGACAGACAGCGTACGCCGACACGCACGCACGACCCGACCGTCTCTCGACCACGTGGACTGCCGGCGCCGCCCCGGCAAGGGCGGCGCCCCAGAGACGCCGCCCGGTTCGCCTTCATATGGCGCCGGACACCACATCCGGGCGTCAAAGTGTGCGCACCCACACCATTGGAGCGCTCGGGCCTGATGGTCTAGCCTGACGCTCGTGTGCGGGATCGCTGGTCTTTACATCAAGTCTGCAGCGCTGCAGGAACGGCTCGGCGAGCAGCTCTCGCGGATGCTGTTGCAGCTCTCCGATCGGGGGCCCGACAGCGCCGGAGCGGCGCTGTATCGCGTCCCGACTCCGGTGGGCTCGAGCAGGGTGTCACTGTATGCCGACGAGGCCGACTGGGGAGCGGTGCGCAGCGAGCTTGCGCAGTCGTTCGCAGCGGTGTCCGAGCCGAGCGTTCGGGCCACCCATGCGACATTCGTGATCGAGGCGGAGGCGGACGAGGTTGAGGCATGGTTGAGCGATCACCGCCCAGACCTGACCGTGATGAGCGCGGGTCGCTCGATCGAGATCTACAAGCAAGCGGGTCCTCCGCGCGACTTCGTAGCGCAGTTCGCGCTCGAGCAGATCTCGGGCACGCACGCGCTGGGACACACGCGGATGGCGACCGAGAGCCGCGTCACGACCGTCCACTCGCATCCGTTCTCCACCGGGCTCGACTTGTGCCTGGTGCACAACGGCTCGCTGTCGAACCACAACCGCCTACGCCAGCAGCTGGTGCGCGAGGGAATCCGCTTCCGCACGGACTGCGACACCGAGGTGGCGGCCGGGTATCTGACCTGGCGGATGCGCGGCGGCGCGACGCTCGAGCAGGCACTCGAGGGCTGCCTCGCAGATCTCGATGGCTTCTACACGTTCGCCGTCGGGACACTCGACGGGTTCGCAGTGCTGCGCGACCCGATCGCGTGCAAGCCAGCGGTGATGGCCGAGACCGACGCGTGGGTCGCGATCGCGTCCGAGTTTCGTGCGATCGCGGTGTTGCCGGGGGCGGACGACGCCGAGATGTGGGAGCCCGAGCCGGGACGCGTGTACAGCTGGGGAACGGTGCCGGTGGCGTGATGACCGATAACGTGCTGGATACCCCGGACGTCACGCGCGAAAGGCTGACCGTCGATCTTGCGACCGACAGCGTTCGCGCCCTCAATCAGCGCCTGCACGAAGCCGGCGCGACGCAGGAGGTGAGGGTGGTCAACCCGGGCGGACGGCACTCGATCGCCGCCGGACTGAACGCCCCGTACGTGGTCGAGATCGAGGGCAACGTCGGCTACTACTGCGCCGGGATGAACCAGCTCGCGACGATCCGGGTCGTCGGCAACTGCGCCACCGGCGTGGCGGAGAACATGATGTCCGGCACGGTGATCGTCGAGGGCTCGGCATCGCAGTCGGCCGGCGCCAGCGCGCACGGCGGCCTGCTGGTGATCCGCGGCGACGCGTCGGCGCGCTGCGGGATCTCGTTGAAGGGGGCCGACATCGTCGTGCAAGGGTCGGTCGGGCACATGAGCGCGTTCATGGCGCAGAAGGGCTGTCTGGTGGTCTGCGGTGACGCTGGCCAGGCGCTCGGCGACTCGCTGTACGAGGCGCGCCTGTACGTGCGCGGCTCGGTCCAGAGCCTCGGCGCCGACTGCATCGAGAAGGAGCTGCGCGCTGAGCACATCGCGCAGCTGACGGCGCTGTTCGAGCGTGCCGGGATCGACGACGCCGATCCGCTGCAGTTTCGCCGCTATGGCTCTGCACGCCGGCTCTACAACTTCCACGTCGACGACGCCGGGAGCTACAGGTGAGCGCCGCCACCACCGGCCGGGAGGGCTCGGTCAACGGCTGGCATGCGGGTTTGCACGAGTCGGCGCTGTTCGACCGCAACGTGATCGCCGAGATCCAGCGCGCCGCGCGCCAGGGTGTGTACGACATCCGCGGCTTCGGCGCCAAGCGCCGCGTGCCGCACTTCGATGACCTGCTGTTCCTCGGTGCGAGCATGTCGCGCTACCCGCTCGAGGGCTACCGCGAGCGTTGCGACACCGATGTGACGATCGGCACGCGGTTCGCGCGCGAGCCGATCCACCTCGAGATCCCGGTGACGATCGCGGGGATGAGCTTCGGCGCGCTGTCGGGACCGGCCAAGGAGGCGCTTGGACGTGGCGCCTCGGCGCTCGGGACGTCGACGACTACCGGCGACGGCGGGATGACCCCCGAGGAGCGGGAGCACTCGCGGACGCTCGTCTACCAGCTGCTGCCGTCGCGCTACGGCATGAACCCCGACGATCTGCGACGCGCCGACGCGATCGAGGTGGTGGTCGGGCAGGGCGCCAAGCCCGGCGGTGGCGGCATCCTGCTCGGTCACAAGATCTCAGACCGGGTGGCTGAGATGCGGGACCTGCCGGCTGGGATCGATCAGCGCTCGGCCTGCCGGCATCCGGACTGGACCGGGCCCGACGACCTCGAGATCAAGATCGAGGAGCTGCGCGAGATCACTGACTGGCGGATCCCGATCTACGTCAAGATCGGCGCGACCCGCACCTACTACGACGTCGCGCTGGCGGTCAAGGCGGGCGCCGACGCGATCGTGCTCGACGGGATGGAGGGTGGGACCGCCGCCACCCAGCAGGTGTTCATCGAGCACGTCGGGATCCCGATCCTGGCCGCGATCCCGCAGGCGGTCGAGGCGCTGTTGGAGCTTGGCATGCACCGCCAGGTGCAGTTGATCGTGTCGGGCGGGATCCGTACCGGCGCCGATGTCGCCAAGGCGTTGGCGCTCGGCGCCGACGCCGTCTCGATCGGGACCGCGGCGCTGATCGCGCTGGGCGACAACGCGCCTGAGTTCGATCCCGAGTACCGCGAGCTGGGCTCGGCCGCCGGCTACTACGACGACTACCAGGCCGGGCTCGATCCGGCCGGTATCTCAACCCAGGAGGACGAGCTCACGGCCCGCTTCGATCCGGTTCTCGGTGGCCGCCGGCTGGCCAACTACCTGCGCACACTGACGCTCGAATGCCAGACGCTGGCCCGCGCCTGCGGCAAGTCCCACGTCCACAACCTCGAGCCGGAGGACCTCGTGGCGGTAACGATCGAGGCAGCAGCGATGGCACGCGTGCCACTCGCCGGCACAAGCTGGATCCCAGGGGCAACGGCGTAGGAGATCGCGGCCGATTCCCACGCCAGGGACCGGCGGCGGAGGTCAGAGGGCCGGCGGCCGAGGTCAGAGGGCCGGCGGCCGGGTCACAGGGACGGCGGCTGAGGCCACCGCCACTGTGACGAAGCTCACAGCTCGAGTAGCGAGCCCGCGGTTGCGGTGCGGTCGACGGGTAGATGGAAGGCGTTGATTGGGCTTGCGGCGTTGCGTGCCATCGCGATGAAGAGCCGCTTGCGCCAGCGGCTCATGCCGGGCTCGCCGCTGAGCGTGATCGTGAATTGGGAGACGAAATAGGAGGCGTGCTCGAGGTCGAGCTGGCGTTCGAGCAGCCCGCGCTTGCGCGCAAGCGCAAGCAGCGCGGGGACATCGGTGGTGTCGTGGTAGCCGGTTCTGATTGTCACGTGCCTGATCTTGAACAGGCCGCTGCCGCGGACCTCGACGACGTACCGGTCGGCCGCATCGACATGGGGGGCGCCGATCGTCTCGACCGTCACGATCAGCACCTTTTCGTGGAACACGCCGAGCCGCTCGACGGACGTCTTCAGCGCGAGTGGCGTCGCCTCCTCGCTCGGGCTCAGGTAGACGGCGACCCCGGCGACGCGATGCATCGGGGGATTCGCCATCCGCACCTGGTACAGGAGCTCCTTGAGCGCGCCTTCCTCTGCGACCCGGTTGCGGGTGACGATCTGGCGTCCCCGCCGCCAGGTGACCATCAGCGTCGCGGTCAGCAGGCCTACGGTCAGCGGGATCCAGGCACCATGGGCGACCTTGACGACATTGGAGGCGAACAGAGACACCTCCACGGCGAGTAGCACGCCGCCGACCAGGGCGACCTTCCAGCGGGCCATCTGCCACAGCGAGCGGGCGACCGCGAGAAACAGGACCGTGTCCAGCACGAACGTGCCGGTGACAGCCACACCGTAGATGTCGGCCAGCGCACCGGACCGACGGAACACCAGGACCAGCGTGACCACCCCGACGGCGAGGATCAGGGCGATCAGCGGCAGGTAGATCTGGCCCTCGACATCGGAGGTGTGGGCGATCTTGAGACGCGGCAAGAACCCGAGCTGCACAGCCTGACGCGCGATCGAGAAAGACCCGGTGATCGCCGCCTGCGAGGCGATGATCGTCGCGATCGTCGCCAAGAACACCATCGCCAGTCGTCCGCCGCTCGGCACCGCCAGATAGAAGGGGTTTCGGATCGTCGCCGGATGGGTGAGGATCAACGCCGCCTGGCCCAGATACGAAAGGAACACAGCCGGGAACACGATCCCGAACCACGTCCTCCGGATCGGCGCGGCGCCGAAATGCCCGCGGTCGGCGTACAGCGCCTCCGCGCCGGTGACCGCCAGCACGACCGCGCCAAGCGTCAAGAATGCGGCGACACCATGATCGATCATGAACCTCACCGCCCAGGTTGGCGAGATGCCCTGCAGCACCCCGGGGCGCGCAATCACTTCGCGGACGCCCAGCACCCCGATCGTCACGAACCACACCAATATCAACGGGCCGAACATCCAGCCAACCGCGCCCGTGCCGCGATGCTGGATCGCGAACAACCCAACCAGCAGGGCCAACGAGATCGGAACGACCAGGTGCGATATCCCGGGCGTCGCGACCTTCAACCCCTCGACCGCCGAGGTCACGGAGATTGCCGGGGTGATCATCCCATCGCCGAAGAACAGGCCGGCTCCGAAGATCCCGAGCACCACCAACACCGCCTCACGCGGAACCCGGTGGCGCTGAATCAACGCCGTCAAGGCCATGCCGCCACCATCGCCACGGTTGTGCACCCGCATCAGAACGCCCGCGTACTTGGCGGAGACGACGATCGCCAACGCCCAAAAGATCAACGACACGATCCCGTACACGCCGGCGGCGGTCGGGCGTGCCGCATCCGCGTGCTGGCCAAAGATCACCTGCTCGGTGTACAGCGGGCTCGTGCCGATGTCGCCATACACGACCCCCAAGGCACCAAGCGCCAACACCGCGCGGCTCGCGTGAGCGACGACATCACGATCCGCGTCATCGCCGGCCCCGACGGCGCCGCCCGCCCGCACAGACCTGCCCACGGGCGCTTGCAACACCGGCCAATAGCCGAGCTTGTGCGCCGCCTCGTTCAACGACCGGCGCACACCGCGCTGCTCACCACCCGAGCCGCCGCCAGCGAAGTCCTCTCCCTCCGGCGCCACAAGCCCAGCCGCCGACGCGTGGCCGAGCTTGTGCGCCGCCTCATAACGACTCTTCCGCTCGCGCGAAGCGTCCACCAGTGGTGCCTAGTTAGAGCCGGTGATTTCGCACACGGCGAGCAGGCTAGACCGTGCAGGCCGGAACGCGCAACGTGCCGGAGGGCACAGTTCCGACTGAGACTATGGCGCCGTACCCCACACGAGCGGGCGGCAGACGCGGCGGAGCGCGTGTCCCCCACACCTCAGGGACGCGCCCCCGTCCACACCTCCGCCAAGCGCTGGGCACGGCGAATCGTCCGCAGCGCCTCGCGCAGCTCGCCGCGGGCGATCGGCGGCAGCTCGTCCGGGTCGACCAGGTTATCGGGAGCCTCGCCGCCGGCGATCAGCTCCGCATGGTGATCGAAGCGCAAGCGCGCAATCGCGTCGAACGCCTCCGCCAGCGCGCTCGCCAGGGCGCGGTCGAGCGTGCCGAGGCTCGCGACCGCCTCGAGCCGGTCGAGCGTCGGCGATATCGTCACCCCGGCCGTCAGCGCGTGGAAGCGCACGAGGTTGACGAGTGGGATGATCGCCTGGCGCTTGAGGTCGATCCGCCTGGCCAGCTCCCCGCGGCGCGCTGGTGCCAGCGCCCCGAACCGCGTCAGCGCCACCGGGTAGTCGGTCGCCGAGCGCGCCAGCAGGCGCATGAAGTCGGGGTGCTCGCGGGCGGCGCGCATGCGGCTGGTCAGCTCGGCAGTCAGCGGCAGCGAGCCGGCGACCGCGCGGAAGTCGAACGCCACCGTGCTGCGCACGAGATCCGACTCGCTCGGCGCACTCAGGCACCCGTCGAACACCGCGATCCACCGCGCCTTCGACATCCGCCAAGCGCGTTCGCGGGCGAGCACGCCGTTGTTGTCGGTGCCGATGCCGCAGCGCTCGAGCACGTCGTTGACGTCCGCACCGAGCCGCGCGAAGTACGCGTCGACCTCGTCCGCGGAGACGTCCGGCGGCGGCGTGGCGTAGGCGAGCGCGTTGTCCTGGTCGGAGGCGAGTGTGAACTCCCGCCGCGCGGCCGAGCCGAGATCGAGCCACCCCCACGGCAGCGGCGGATTCCCGTACGCGCCGATCGACAGCTCGATCCGGCGCGTGACGATCGCGTCGTGCTGGAGGCTGAGCACGCGGCCGACGTCGCGCGCCGGCACGCCGGCGGCCACCAGGTAGCGAAACAGCCGCGGCAGCTGCGAGGCGGCGCGCACCAGCCCATCGAGGTCGGCCGCCTCAAGGATCGTGTGGCGCAACGCGACCGAGCTGCGGGCATCGAGCACCACCAGATCGGCGGCCGATAGCACCCCACACGGCCTGCCCCGGTCGACAACCGCGACGCAGTCGACCCCGAGCGCGAGCATGTCGACCGTGGCCTCGACCGCCGGCTGGGCGCAGGGGACGGTCGGTGCCGGTGCACGCGCCAGCTCCGCGACCGGCGCCTCGAGCGTCAGGCCGCGCTGCACGAGGCCGGCGCGCACGTCGGCGTCCGTGACGATCCCGAGTCG
This sequence comes from Solirubrobacteraceae bacterium, assembly GCA_030038955.1. GTDB lineage: Bacteria > Actinomycetota > Thermoleophilia > Solirubrobacterales > Solirubrobacteraceae > Palsa-465. The sequence goes on along the minus strand of JASHQV010000392.1, from coordinate 6,190 downwards.
CCGTGCCCCGCCGCCTGCGTCGCCCGTAGCAGGGCCGTGACCGGGACCGCCCTCGCCGTCGAGCCACACCAGCAGCGCCTCGGTTCCGTCTTGCCCGAGTCGCGCCGCAGCCTCTCGGATTGGCTCGCTCGCCGCGACGAACACGGCCGCGCGCATGATCGCCGACACGGGCGTCGTGCCGGCATAGGGCAGCCCGTGGATCGCGTGCCCGGTGCGCGTCAGGCGCAGGCGCATCGTCCGCGCGAGGTAGACGGCACCGGCCTCCGAGGCGAGCGCCCGGCGGGCCGCGCTCGCGGGCAGCAGCGCGCACTCTGAGTCCACCCCCGCGCGCACGCTGTAGGTGGACGCCATGCCGGTCAGCAGCGACGTCTGGCCGAAGCACTCGCCTGGCTCCAGCACGTAGATCGCCTCGCCTTCATGCAGCAGCTCGACCGACCCGGACAGCACGACCCAGAGCCCCTCGGCCGGCGGCCCGTCCTCGACCATGATCGCCTCCCCAGCGGCGAAGGAACTGCGCCGCGCGCCAGCGGCAAGCTCGGTGAGCAAGATTCCGTCGAGTGCATCGAACGGCGGATGACGCGCGAGGAATGTGTCCAACTGCTCCATGCCGGTACAGACAATTGTGTTCGATTATCTCTGGAAGCTATCCGCAACACGTGCGAATCTCGACAAAGTCACTGCACGCACGAACGCGTAGTGGCGACGAGCCGGAGTGCACATACCAGCACGAGCGTACGAGCGTATATGTCTGACGTGACGATCAGCGACTACGACGACGAACTCGAGTACACCGGCGGCGGCCTGCAGAAGACCGGCAACTGGTGGAGCGCGTTCGTGATCGGTCTGGCCGGCACGATCCTCGTCACCGGGATCGCGCCCGTGATGGTTACCACGCTCGGCCCTGCGTCGGTGCCGATCACCTTCGTGATCACGATCAGCGGCTGGCTCGTGTGCATGTTCCTGGCCGAGCTCGCCGCGATGATGCCCGACCGCACCGGCGGGCTGCCGATGTACGCCGCGCCGGCGTACGCGCACCGCTGGCCGCGGCTGGCGAATCACATCAACGGCTTCAGCGCGTGGGCGTACTGGCTCGGCTGGTTCCCAGTCGCGCCGCTCAACATGATCCTCGCCTCGTTCTACATCGTCGACCTGCTCCATCTCAACTCCACGTCCGGCATCTCGCTGCTTGGCACGCCGATCGCCTGGTGGACGATCGGAATCGCGGCGGTGGGGATCATCGCGCTGTTCATCCCCTCCTATCGCGGCCTGCGCTTCGGCGCCGCGTTCGCGACGGTGCTGGCGATGCTGTCGATGATCCCGCTGACATTCCTCGCGATCTCGTACGTCTTCCACCCCTCCGTCGCCCACTTCGGCCAGCTGTGGCCGTTCGACCACCTCAACGGCACGGGCTTCTTCGGCGGTGAATACGGACACGGGTGGTTGACGATCGCGGTCGCGTTCTCGTTCCTGCTGACCTGGAACGTGATCGCGATGGAGGCCGCTGCCTGCTACATCGGCGAATGCCGCAATCCGCACCGCGACGCGAAGGTCGCGATGAACCTCGAGGGCGGCTACGGCGCGTTCATCTACACGATGATCCCGATCGCGTTCATCGTCGTGCTCGGCACCTCCGCGCTCAGCAACTCGAAGCTCGCCGACCCGAAGACGATCTTCATCCATTTGGGGGCGAAGGTGTTCGGGGCCAGTACGGCGTCGACCGTGCTCGACGATCTGATCGCGGTCATGCTCATCATCGCCCTGATCCTGTCGGCCCTGAACGCGATTACGGGCACGGCCAGATCGCTGCACCAGATGTCGGTCGACGGCGAGTTCCCGCGCTGGTTCCAGAAGCTCAACACGCACGGCGTGCCGAGCCGGGCGATGGTCTTCAACGTCGTCTGCTCGATCGTCGTCGTGTTTGCGGGCGGCGCTGTCCAGATCTACACGTTCTCGAACGTCGGCTACCTGGCGGCGTTCATCCCCGTGCTGATCGGCTACTACCTGCTACGCCGTGACCGCCCCAACCTCAAGCGGCCGTTCAAGCTGCCCGAGTGGATGAAGTACGTGGCGCTGCTGGTCGCGGCGATGTACTTGATGATCTACTTCTGGGGCGGGCCGGTGTACGCGTCCTGCAAGTGCTCGGAGGCCGGGAAGTCGACGTTGCCTTACTACTTCATCGGGATCGGCGTGGTCCTGTCATACGTGCTCTTCTACTGGTACCGCAAGTGGGACGACAGGCGCCGCGCGGAGCGCGGCGACACCTCCGGGGAGGCGCCGCCGCCAATCTCGCACAGCGAGCCGAGCGCGGGCGGCATCGTCGCGATGGAGCTCTCACCGCCACCCGGAGCGCCGCCGCCCGGGAGGCCAGAGCCGCGGGCCGGCCCCGGCGGATAAATAGGTGGGGGCGCCACGGCGCGGTCGGCGCAGCCCCCGCGAGGCGAGCCAGGACGGGGCCGGTGAGCGCTTCGAGCGGGTCCTGCTCGCGTCCGAGGGTCGCTCGATCTCGAACGCCGCTATCGAGCGCGTGCGCGAGCTGTCGGTGGGGGAGGCAGCGAGCGCGCGCGTGATCTCGATCGCGCGCGTGCACGGGGTGCCGTTCGGGCTGCAGACTCCCGGCCTGTTCCCGAGCAAGGCCGAATGGAACGAGCAGGGCGAGATCGTCTCCGACGCGGTCAAGCGGCTGCGCCGCAAGGGGATCGACGCGGACGGTCGCGTTGTCGGCACGCGCGCCGCCGCCAAGCGGATCTGCCAGGAGGCGGTCGCGACCGGCTGCGATGCGATCGTGATGACCGCCGACCGCGATCGCGGCATCCTGATCCGCGACTTCATGTGGTCCCAGGAGCCCCAGCGCGTGCGTCGACGCGCACGGCGGGCGAAGCTGCCCGTGTTCCTCGTGGTCGGCTAGGGTCCCACGGACCCTCAGGACGGCCCCAGGCGCCGCCCGCCGTGGAGGCGCTCCGCTGCGGACACGAGCGTGCCCACGGTTTGCGGCTGGCGACGGTCGAGCTCGCGCGCCAACGCGACGAACGCGCGCGCCGTCGTCAGCGCGTCGCCCAGCGCGTGGTGGCGCCTGACGGTCCGCTGCCCGAGCGCCGCCGCGAGGCTCGTGAGCGCCAGGTGCGACGGGGCGTGCCCGTCGCGCCCGGTAAGCCACAGCCTTCCGAGCACCTCGGTGTCGGCGGCCTCTGGCAGGCGCACGCGCGCCTCGCGCAGCGTCCGCCCGAGGAACGCAAGCTCGATCGCGGCAGTGTGGAACACCGGCACGCGCCCGGCAAGCAGCTCCAACACAGCCTCAAGCGCCTGCTCCAGCGTCGGCGCGCCAGCTAGCCGGACGGGATCGAGCCCGTGCACCTGCAGGGCGCGTGGCCCGGACGGCTTTGACGCCCGCACCAGCGTGTACAGCGCCTTGCCGGTGAGCGCGCGCCCGCCCTCGATTGGCACCGCGCCAATCGCAACGATCTGGTCGCTGCGCGGGTTGAGGCCCGTCAGCTCGAGATCGAGCGCGCACCAGCTCGCCTGTCGCCACGGGGTTGTCCGCGCCGATCTGCGCGTGCGTGCGAACTCCGCAGCGCCGCCTTCGCGCCGCCTCGGCAGGCGCACCGCGACGTTCATGGCGCCGTCATCGCGCGCTTCCGTGGCGTCGACTGTCGCGGACGCCCGTGCAGCCGCGCCAGCTTGATCGCCAGCTCCAGTGACAGCAGGTCGTCGTGCTCCAGGTCGAGCCCGGTGAGCTCCTCGATCCGCCCGAGCCGCTGGCGCAGCGTGTTCGGATGGATGAACAGCGTACGCGCCGACTCGATCACGCTCCGCCGCTCCGACAGGTAGCGCTCGAGCGTGTCCAGCAGTGCCGTGCATCGGCGGCTGTCATACTCGATCAGCACGTCGATCACGGCGCGCATCTGGTCGTGCGGGGCGTCATCGGGCGCGATATGCACGAGATAGCGATACGCGCCGACCTCCGAGTAGGCGATCGCGCCTCCCTCGCAGACCAAGGCCCGGCCGATCGTCGCCGCGTCGAGCGCCTCGCGGTAGGCCTGCGCGGCGTCGTGCGGATCGTCGTGCACCTCACTGGTCCCGATTGAGGCGCCGATCGTTCGGCCGAGCTCACGACAGATCCGGAGCACGCCGTCCACCTGCTGCCCCAGACCGTGCCTGTGCAGCGGCAGCAAGGCAAGCGCGGGACCAGGTCCAGCCTCGATCACCGCCCGAGGCTCGAGGTGCGCGAGCCCGTGTGCGATCCGCCCCGCCGCCTCACGCCACTCGCCACAGGCATGCTCGCACGCGACCGCCCGCGTCGCGCACACGATCAGGTAGGGCATCGTGAGGTTGCAGCCGAGCTCCTGCGCCTTGTTGGCGGCCAACTCGGCTGCCCCGGCCTCCAACGCCCCGAACAGGTCCTTGACGATGCTGGCGTTGGTGAGGCTGTCGATCAGCTCTGTGCGCTTGATCGCGATCGCGGTCAGGTGGGCGATCGCGCGCGCGACCTCGACGTCCTCGGCTATGAACGAGCCTCGCGAGCGGGCGCCAACGCACAGCAGCCCGAGCCGCTCCCCCCCGGCGGTCAGCGGCGTCACCAGCAGATCCGCGACCTCGGCGGTCGGCCACACATCGCGCACCGACGGCCGTCCCGAGCTGCCGTCGAGCGCGGCCAGCAGCACGCCCGTGGCCGACTGCGACTCGGCCACGGGCGCGTCCTGCGGACAGGAGGCCAGCAGCTGCAGGTGCTCCTCACCGGCGACCAGGCGGTACACCTGGCAGACCTCGGCCTCGAGCAGGCCGTGCACCGCACGTGCGACCACGGATGACACATCGCCGACTTCGGTGGCGCCGGCGACCTGCTGCGCCAGCGCCGACAGGACCGTGAGCAGATCGACGCGGCGCCGTTGCATGTCGTACAGCTGCGCGTTCTCGATTGCGCCGGACACCAGCGACGCGATGTGCACGAGCAGCTTCAGCGTCTCCTCGGTGAACTCGTGTGGCGCCTCAGTGTGCAGCACGATCACGCCGATCGAGTCTCCCGCACGCGACAGGATCGGCACCGCCACCATCGACTGGAAGCGCTCCTCCTCGAGCAGCGGGAAGTACTTCATGCGCGAGTCGGCCATCGCATTGTCACGGATGAACTCCGCTGTCCGGTGGCGCGCCACCCAGCCGGTCAAGCCCTCGTCCAGCCCCATCTGCACCTTGCCGACCGCATCCGCGTAGACCGGCGAAGCGGCGCGGATCGTCAGCCGCTCGTCCTCGCGTAGATAGATGAAGCACGCGTGGCAGTCGGTCGCGTCGGTGGTCAGATCGACGATCCCGTCGAGCATCGGGCCGAGCTCGAGCGACGACGACACGAGCTTGATCACCCGGTACAGCGTGCGATTCTCTTCCCGAAGGCCGCGGGGCTCGGCGATGACCGTCACAGAAACCTCCCTGTATGTGCGAGAACCACATGGTAACCGCCGCAGACCTGTGTTCCGTCCCATTGTCCGTGCGTGGCGGAGCAGATATACCTCGGACATGAGCACACTTGCGCAGGCCCCGCTAGAGATCAACGACGCCGACGACGCACGGCGCGTCGTTCGGGATCGCGGCATCGAGTTCCTGTTCGCGCAGTTCGTCGACATGCACGGCAAGCCGAACGCGAAGCTGGTGCCCGCCCATCACCTCGACGACCTGCTCGAAGACGGCGCCGGCTTCGCCGGCTTCGCCGCCGGCGACATCGGCCAGGGCCCGCATGACCCGGACCTGATCGCGATTCCCGACCCGCGCAGCCTGACGATCCTCCCGTGGCAGCCGAACGTCGCGCGCTTCGCGTGCGACGTGACGGTCGAGGGCAAGCCGTGGCCGTACTGTCCGCGCACGATCCTGCGCGGGGCGCTCGCGCACGCACAGGCGCTCGGCTACGACGTCAACATGGCCGCAGAGCTCGAGTACTTCCTGCTGCGTCGCAACGAAGACGGTCGCCTTGAGCTCGCCGACCCCCTCGACACGCTCGAGCAACCCTGTTACGACATGCGCGCGCTGACCCGCAACCTCGAGTTCGTCGCTCAGATCTCGCGGGCGATGACCGAGCTCGGGTGGGACAACTACGCCACTGACCACGAGGATGGCAACGGCCAGTTCGAGCAGAACTTCGTTTACGCCGACGCGCTCACGACCTGTGACCGGGTGGTGTTCTTCCGCTACATGGCCGAGGCGCTCG
>JASHQV010000041.1 GCA_030038955.1 Solirubrobacteraceae bacterium | reverse complement strand
CCCGAGCGGGCCCTCAGCCTGACCTCGGCGGCGACGGGCGCGGCACCCGAGCGGGCCCTCAGCCTGACCTCGGCGGCGACGGGCGCGGCACCCGAGCGGGGCCCTCAGCCTGACCTCGGCAGCGACCTGCGCGCGAGCGACCTGGCTGCGTGCGCCGCCAGCGCGGCGTATTGGCCCAACCAGATGACCGGCAGCAGTCGCTTCGCCCACCTCGGGATGCCCTCGTCCTCGCGCACGCGCTGGCGCACCGCGGTGGCGTGATCGCGCTGGTGCGCGAGCGTGAAGTAGCGGTCCCAGATCGACCCGGGCCGCAGCTGATACAGCCGGCCTGGCTGCTCGCTCCAGCCGATCCGGCCGCGAAACGCCAGCGACACGCCGAGGCACCAGTCATCGCCGCTGTCCGCAGCCGAGAACCCCCCGGCCTGGCGCGCGACGTCCGTGCGCATGATCGCTCCGGTCGTCGGGAACTGCGACCAGATGCAGTGCAGCAGCGCGAGCGCCGGGGGGATCCGGGCGAGCTGCGCCAGACGCCGGCGCGGCCACCGGTGGCGGCGCCCCGAGGGAGCCTCGGCGATCGCCATCGCGAACGCCACGAGCCTGCGGTCGCCGTTCATCGCCTTCTGCATCGTCGCCAGCGCGTCGGGCAGCATCACGTCGTCGGCGTCCCAGAACACCACGTAGGGCGTACTGGCCTCGGCCAAGCCGCGGTTGCGTGCCGCACCCAGCGGCAGCCGCTGGGCGACGCGCACGAGTCTCGCCCCGTCGGGCTGCGGCAGCGGCGCCGCCGACGCGTTGTCGACCACGACGAGCTCGCACGGCACCGCCTGCCCGCGGATGCTCGCGACCGCCCGTGCGAGCCACGTCGCATACTCCCCCCACACCGGGATCACGACCGTCGTCTCGATGCCGGCGTCGGATCCGCCGGCTTCAGGCTTCTGCTCCACGGCCTGCCAGTATCGGTCACGGTGCCGACCGACGCTCGAACTCGGATCACGCGGATCATCGCCCGCCTCAACATCGGCGGACCGGCGATCCAGGCGATCACCCTGTCCCGGCTGCTCGACGAGCACGGCTACGACACCCATCTGGTGAGGGGCGTGGAAGCGCCGCGCGAGGGCAACATGGACCATCTCTGCCGTGCGCTCGGCGTCCACCCGACGCTCGTTCGCGAGCTGCGGCGCGAGCCGGGGCCGACCGACCTGGTCGCGCTGGTCCGGCTCGTGCGGATCCTCCGCCGCGACCGCGCCGCGATCGTCCACACGCACGCGGCGAAGGCGGGCACGCTGGGTCGGCTGGCGGCGATCGTGGCCTTCCCACGCCGGTCGTCGCGGCCCGTGCTCGTCCACACCTACCACGGTCACTCGCTGACCGGCTACTTCTCCGGTCGCACCGCGGCCTTCTACCGTCGCGTCGAGCGAGTGCTGGCGCCGTTCACAGACCGGCTGGTGGCGGTGTCCCCCGAGGTCCGCGACGACCTCGTCGCGCTCGCGGTCGCTGCCAGCGACAAGTTCGAGCTGATCCCGCTGGGCTTCGATCTGTCGCCGTTCACCGACGACGCTCGCCGCTCCGAGCGCCGCGCCGCGCTCCGCGCCGAATGGGACGTCGCCTCCGACGCCGAGCTGGTCACGCTGATCGCCCGCCTGGTACCGATCAAGCGCGTCGACCGGTTCCTCCAAGTCGCGCGGAAGCTCGCCGATCGACCGGGAATCCGCTTCGCGATCGTCGGCGACGGCGAGCTGCAGGAGCACCTGCGCGCCTCGTCCGACGCGATCGCGCTAGGAGAGCAGCTCGTGTGGGCCGGCTTCCGTCTCGACGTGCCGGACGTCTGCTTCGCCAGCGACGTGGTGATGCTGACCTCCGACAACGAGGGCACCCCCGTCAGCCTGATCGAGGCGCAGGCGGCCGCCGTGCCGGTCGTGTCCACGGACGTGGGCGGCGTACGCTCCGCGGTGCTGGACGGCAGCAGCGGCTTGCTGGCTGCGCCCGCGCGCCTCGAGGAGCTCGCTCGCGCAGTCGCCAGGCTGCTAGACGACCCCACGCTCCGGGGGCAGTTCGGCGCGGCCGGCCGCGCGCACGCCACCAGCGCCTACACGCTGGATCGGCTGGCCGCCGACCACGTGCGGCTCTACGAGCGCCTGCTCGCCGACCGGGCCTGATCTCGTTCGGCTCGCACCTGTGCGCTCGCGGCACGCCACGCCCGCCAGCCGCGCGGCGCGTTGCGCAGCAGCCACACCGGCCTGTAGGCGTACCCGAGCGCGAGCATCCGCCGGCTGCGTGCCGCCGGCGGCCACCAGTGGCGGATGAAGCCGCGCGGCGGGATCAGCTTGCGCACCAGCACCCAGGGCGCCATCCACCCCGCCCGCCGCAGCTGCTCGAAGCCGAGCGCCACCGGCGGCGGCGTGCTCGCGTGCAGCGCGACGCTGACCGACGCCGTCGCCGGCAGCGCCAGTCGCTCAGCCAGCTCCGCGCCGCGGGAGCTCAGCCGCAGGCCGCTGCCGAACGCGTCGACTGCGTCGAGCTCCACCGCCAGCGCGCCGGCGGCTCGCCAGACGTCTTCGCCCGCCGCCGCGACGGCCGCCTCCAGACGGGCCAGCGATCGTGCCGACAGCGTGCCGTGGTGCGCCGCGTGGAGCGCCACGTACAGGGCCCTCGCAGGCGTCGACAGCCGGTACGCCCGGTGGCCGGCGACCTCGATCGCCTCGGCCTCTCCCTGGAGCAGCTCCCAGGCGCGCTCGCCGCGCACGCCGACCCCCTGCAAGCTTCCGTGCAGGTCGACCGCGACGCCGTCCGCACCCCGCGTCCAGTTGCTCGCGTGCTCCCGCCACCATCGCGGCAGCCCCCGGCTCTGCTGGTCGGGCGCGAAGCCGAGCTCGCCGAGCGTCCGCTCCGCCGCTCGCATCGCGGACGGTGCCAGCCACAGGTCGCAATCGACATAAGCGCGCGCGTATTCCTTGGACTCCCAGTCCGCCAGCGCCGGGCCTTTCAGTAGAATCGCGCGGAGCCCGACTCGCTCCAGTGCGCGCAGCACCTCGGCGGTCGCCGCATCCACCCGGATGTTGGTGATCGCGACCTCGATGCGCGTGGTCGATCCGGACCTCTGAAGTTTTTCGCTAGACATCTGGACGCGTCGTGTATATTTTTAGGTCTATTGCGTGGCCGGTAAGTGTGAAGGACGACAGTAGGGCCGAAACGGGGTGAAGGAATGATGTCCAGGAAGCAGGCTTCGGAGCTGCGGCCAGCGGCGCGAAGTGAGCAGCTCATCGTCGAGAAGGTCGGCGATGAGACGGTGATCTACGATCTTGACAGCAAGGAAGCACATTGCCTGAAGGCGCTGGCGGCGGTCGTGTTCGACTGTGCGGACGGCGCAAGCAACGCGTCCGACATCGCCGAGCTCGCAAGCTACCGCCTGGCCCGGCCGGTGACCGAGGCAGAGGTGCTCGAGTCGCTCGCGCAGCTCGACGACAGCAGCCTGCTGGTACAGCCTTCCCCGAGCGAGCAGAATGGCGTGTCCCGGCGTCAGGCGCTGCGCACGTTCGCCGCTGCAGGCGCCGGCACGATCCTCGTCACGACCGTGTCCGCCCCGGCTGCGCTTGCCTGGAGCACCGGCAGCACCTGCAAGGCGCTGACGCCCAGCTGCACACCGGATTGCTCGGACAAGGACGGCAGCTGCAGCGGCTGCCTGCCATGCGACGAGGGTCATCCGTGCCCGTCCGGCTACGTGTGCTGCCAGATCCCCTGTCAGAGCAAGTCCTCCAGTTGGTCGTGGGGCTACTGCTCCGGGTCCGGGCGCACGGGCTATCAGACCGTGTGCGTGGCGGGGAGCACGTGCAGCAGCCACCGCAACGGCTGCGGCTACTTCAAGCCCTGCCCCTGGTGAGCTTGGAGCTGCTGTCTCCCCGGGCGGGGGTGCTCCGGGGCAGCTAGCAGACGATGAGCTCAGTCGCACTCATCGCAAGGGCGCTCCTGGCGGTCGTGTTCGTGACCGCGGCCGCCGGAAAGCTCGCCGACCCGCCGAGCTTCCGCCGCACCGTCACGGAGTTTGGAACGCCCGACGCCGTCGCCGGCACCGTCACGGCGCTCCTGCCGTTCGCGGAGCTGGCGACCGCAGCGGCGCTGCTGCTCGGGGCGAGCGCGCGCTGGGCCGGGGTGGCGGCCGCGGCTCTGCTCGTCGTCTTCCTGGCGGGCATGCTCAACGCCCTCGCACACGGGCGCACGCCCGAATGCAACTGCTTCGGACAGCTCACCTCCAGCCGCATCGGCTGGCCGACCTTGGCGCGCAACGTGGTGCTGCTGGCGATCGCCGCCGTGGTCGTGTGGAAAGCCCCCGGATCGTCGCTGACCGCGTGGACCGGCAGCCTCGCGGCGGCCAACCTGCTCGCCGGACTGGCGGTCGTCGCCTGCGC
>JASHQV010000391.1 GCA_030038955.1 Solirubrobacteraceae bacterium | reverse complement strand
CGGGAGCCTGCCGCCGGGGGCGCTCGGCGGTCCCGTGCTCAGCTCGATCCGCGACGACGTTCATCCGATCCTCAAGCGGGCTCGGGCTGAGGTCGGCGAGGCTGAGCCGCGGTCGCTCGAGGCCAACCTCGAGCTCGCCGGCGACGCCGGCCCGATCCGCCTCACCGGCACAGTCTCGGGCGTATGGGGCGACGTGCTGCTGACCGCCAGCTTCTCGAAGCTCGGCCCGCGTCTGCGGCTGGCCGCCTGGGTCGAGCTGCTGGCGCTGAGCGCCGCCCACCCCGAGGCTCCGTTCGAGGCGATCACGGTTGCCCGCCACCCCGGCGGGCGACCGCGTCACGCCTCGGCGGCCTATATCGCGGCGCTCGGACCGACACCGGAGCAACGCCGCCGCCAGGCGCTGGATCAGCTCGCAGCGCTCGCCGACCTGCGGCTGCGGGGTCTGCGCGAGCCGCTGCCGCTGCCGTGCGAGACCGCCGCCGCCTACGCGGCGGCGCTGAGCGGTGGGGGCGCCGACGAGGGGGTCGCCCTGCGGGCGGCGCAGAAGGCGTGGGAGTCCGGGTTCAAGCGCTATGGAGAGGACGCCCAGCCCGAGCACCTGCTGGCCTTCGGAGGTCAGCTGACGCTGGCGCAGCTGACCGCGTTCGCTCCCGCCAGCGACGAGCACGGGCCGGGCTGGGCGCCCGAGCTGAGCTCCCGCTTCGGGCGCTACGCAGCGCGGCTGTGGCGGCCGCTCCTGGCCCAGGAGTCCGTGCAGTGACCGCTAGGGGTCCTGCAAGCGCCCCCGAGCTTGACCTGTGCGGCGAGCTGCCGCACGGGGTCACGGTGCTCGAGGCGAGCGCCGGAACCGGCAAGACGTTCACGATCGCGGCGCTGACGGCGCGCTACGTGGCCGACGGCGTCCCGATCGGCCAGCTGCTGCTGGTGACGTTCACGCGGATCGCGGCGGCCGAGCTGCGCGAGCGAGTGCGCGAGCGGCTTCTCAGCGCCGAGCGCGAGCTGACGGGCGCGCTCGACGGCGCGCCCATGACCGCGCACGACGAGATCGCGGCGCTGCTGGCCAGCGGCGAGCCAGACACGGTGAGGCGTCGCCGCGACCGCCTGGCGGCCGCCGTCTCCGGCTTTGACGCGGCCACGATCACGACGATCCACGGCTTCTGTGGAGCGGCGCTGCAGGAGCTCGGCACGCTCGGAGAGCTCGAGCCGGAGTTCACCTTCGTCGACAGCGTCGACGAGCTCGTCGAGGAGGTGATCGACGACCTCTACGTCCGCCGCTTCCACCGCTCTGAGCAGCCACAGCTGACCCGGTCAGAAGCGGCCAACATCGCTCGCCTCGCGATCGCCAACCCGGGCGCGAAGCTGCACCCGCTGAACGCACCAGACGACAGTCGCGCGGCGATGCGCCGCCGCCTCGCCGCCGCCGCCCGGGCCGAGCTCGCCAGCCGCAAGCGCCAACGGGCGCTGCTCGACTACGACGACCTGCTGACGCGCCTGCGCGACACGCTCGCCGGCCCCCGCGGCGCAGCAGCGGCGACGTGCCTGCGCGCCCGCTACCGGGTCGTGCTGATCGACGAGTTCCAGGACACCGATCCGATCCAGTGGGAGATCGTGCGACGGGCGTTCGGCACCGGCGAGCTGCCGCTGGTGCTGATCGCCGATCCGAAGCAGGCGATCTACGCGTTCCGGGGCGCCGACGTGTACGCGTACCTCGACGCCGTGCGGGCATCGACGCAGCGCTCGACGCTGCGAGTCAACCGGCGCAGCGACCAGCCGCTGATCGACGGCCTCGACGCGCTGTTCGGGCGGGCGCAGCTGGGCCACCCGGAGATCGTCTACCGCCAGGTGCGCGCGGCTCGCGCTGCGCGCGAGCCGCGCCTCCGCGGCGCCCCCTCCCCCGCCGCGCTGCGCTTCCGCGTGGTCGACCGCCGCGACCCGTCGATCGAGCCCACCGCCAACAAGTTCGCGTCGGCGCCGTCCGCGCGCCGCCACATCGCCCGGGATCTGGCTGCCGAGGCGGTGGCGCTGCTGGACTCCGGCGCCCGCATCGAGCACCGCGACAGCAGCGGCGAGCCGACCGGGTCGAGCGCGGTCGCGCCGGCGGACCTGGCGGTGCTGGTGCAGCGGCACCGCGACGCGGAGACGGTCAAGCGGGAGCTGGCAGCCGCCGGCGTTCCCGCCGTGACCGGCGGTGGCGGCAGCGTCTTCGCAACCCCTGCCGGCGCCGACTGGCTGACGCTGCTGCAGGCGCTCGAACGCCCCGCCTCCTCACCCCGCGCTCGCACGGCGGCGCTGACCCCGTTCCTCGGCTGGGACGCCCGCCGCGTCGCCTGCTCCGACGAGCAGCAGCTGGAGCAGCTGCACCAGCGCCTGCACACCTGGACGCGGATCCTGCGGACACGCGGCGTGGCCGCGCTCACGGAGACGATCATGCTGGACCAGCGGCTGCCCGGGCGGATGCTGCGCGACCGGGACGGCGAGCGCCGGCTGACCGACCTCGTCCACATCGGCCAGCTGCTGCACGTCGCCGCCAGCAGCGACGGCCTCGGGATCTCGGCGCTGAGCGCCTGGCTGCGCGAGCGGATCGCCGCAGCCGACCGCGAGGGGGCAGCCGACGAGCTCACCCGCCGGCTCGAGTCCGACGCGGAGGCGGTCCAGGTGCTGACCGTCCACAGCAGCAAGGGACTCGAGTTCCCGATCGTCTTCTGTCCGTTCCTGTGGGACCACGCCTACCAGCTCAGGGACGCCCGCCCGGTCACCTTCCACGACCCGGAGCACGACGATCAGTGGGCGATCGACGTCGGCCTCGACGGCCCCGAGTACGACGCCCACCGCCAGCAGCACCTCACCGAGCAGCGCGGCGAGGATCTGCGCGTCGCCTATGTCGCCCTGACCCGCGCCTGCCACCAGGCCGTGGTCTGGTGGGCGGGATCGTGGGGCAGCGGCAACTCGCCGCTGGGGCGGCTGCTGTTCGCCCAGCAACCGGATGGCTCAGTGCCTCCCACCGGAGCGGACGCTCCGGCCGATCAGACCGCGTTCGATCGCCTGCAGGCGATCGCGCAGCAGGCCGGCGCGGTCGTCTCGGTCGAGTGGGCAAAGCTCGGCTTCCCGGCCAGCTGGGGCGGCGCGCCACCCGAGTCCGGATCGCTGACGGCGGCCCGCTTCGATCGCCGCCTCGACGCCACCTGGCGGCGCACCTCCTACAGCGCGATCACCGCCGTCGCGCACGAGGCGTGGGTCGGCAGCGAGCCGGAGGAGCCGGGCGTGCAGGACGAGCCGGCGGGCGCGGCGGTGGCGGTCGGCCGTGACCTCCCGGTGACGGCCGACCGCGCGGACCCGGTCGCGGCGCA
>JASHQV010000390.1 GCA_030038955.1 Solirubrobacteraceae bacterium | reverse complement strand
AAGGCGATCTTCATGCTCGAGTCTCATGCGAACAAGCCAGCGTCGAACGGCGCGCTTGCCGAGCGGCTGGGGGTCACGCCCGGCTCCGTTTCGGCGATGCTGACCAAGCTCGATGAGCTCGGACTGACGACGCATGCGCCGTACCACGGGGTGCATCTGACCGAGCGGGGCCGTGGGCTGGCGCTGCGCGTGATCCGTCAGCATCGGTTGGTCGAGCAGTTCTTGACGGAAGCGCTCGGGATGCCGTGGGATCGCGTCGATGCGGAGGCCGAGGTGCTTGAGCACGTGCTCTCGGATGAGCTGGAGCGGCTGATCGCGGCCAGCTTGCACGATCCTGAGCGGGATCCGCACGGCGATCCGATCCCGACCGCGGAGCTCACGCTGAGCGAGCCGGCATCCGGTGCCACGCTGGCGGACGCGCCCGTGGGCGTGGCCGTGCGCTTCGTTCGCGTGTCGGACTCGGATCCGGAGATGCTGCGGTATCTGGGCGAGCTGGGAGTCGCGCCTGGTGCCGAGCTGACGGTGGTGAGTCGGGAGCCGTTCGGCGGGCCAGTGATCCTCTCGCGTCCTCAGGGCGGCGAGCAGCTGTCCTTTGGGCAGGAGCTGGCGCGTGCGATGCGTGTCGAGGTGATCGCTGGCGATCGTGCCCCGGCCGCCAAGCGTGCCGCCTCGCTCAACACTGATTGCGCGACCTCCGCGCGCTTGCATCCAGGACAACGAAGTCCGCACGCTCGGCGCAAGCCGGGCGGCCCGAGCCACCGGTAACCGAGCGGCTGAGCTCGCTGTACCCGGTCGGCCGGGCTGATTGGCCGGCCATCGCGATTGCGGTCGGCACCGGACAAGCGCGAAACGGGCTGCGCATCGGGACGGATCGTGCAGCTTCGGCGCGGCAGCCACGCCTGGGCTAGGCCACCGCGCCACCGTGTGACGCGCGGTGCCACGCGCTGTGCGCCACACGGCAGATGCAGTCAAGCGACAACCCTTGAGAAGAGGTCTTGATCATGAACTATCCATTCAGGCGGTCCGCGGCGGTTGCCGTCGAGGGCGCCGACATCTTCGAGCCCGGTACGACGCCTTTCGGGGCTGACATCCCGACGTATGAGCGGGCTGTTCCGACGCTGCCGCAGATCATGTCGCGGGGCCGGTTCATGCGCTGGATGGCGCTGGTCGGCCCGGCGTTCGTGGCCTCGGTCGCGTACGTCGATCCGGGCAACTTCGCGACCAACTTCCAGTCGGGCTCCGAGCACGGCTACCTGTTGGTGTGGGTGATCGTGATGGCGAACCTGATGGCGATGCTGTGCCAGTACCTGACAGCGAAGCTGGGCATCGCGACCGGGCTCAGCCTGCCGCAGATCTGCTACACGCAGTACAGCCGCGCGAAGAACATCTTCTTGTGGATCGAGTCTGAGTTCATCGCGATGGCGACCGATCTGGCGGAGTTCACCGGCGCCGCGGTCGGTCTCAACCTCGTGTTCGGGATCCCGCTGTTCGAGGCGGGGCTGGTGACCGGGTTGATCTCGTTCGCGATCCTGTATCTCGAGCAGCGGGGCTACCGCAAGTTCGAGGTCGCGATCATCGGCCTGCTGATGTTCGTGGGTCTGGGGTTCCTGTACAACTTCGTCGACATCGGGCGGGAGTCCGCGGCGGGGATCGTCGGTGGCTTGGCGCCAAAGCTGGATGGCGGTGACACCGGCTATTTGATGGTGGGGATCATCGGTGCGACCGTGATGCCGCACGTGATCTACCTGCACTCGGCGCTGCACGCCAAGCGAATCCGGCCGACCGATGTCGAGGAGGCACAGACGATCAACCGCTTCAGCAAGTGGGACTGCATCGGTGGGCTTGGCCTTGCCGGGCTCGTGAACCTGTCGATGTTGTGCATCGCCGCGGCGCTGTTCCACACCACCGGACACAGCAACATCGATGACCTCGGCCCGATCCATACTCACCTGGCGACGATGGTCAGCGGCGGCGCTGCGCTCGCGTTCGGGATCGCGCTGATCGCCTCCGGACTGTCCTCTTCCACGGTCGGCACCTACGCGGGCCAGATCGTGATGGAGGGGTTCATGAACTGGCGGATCTCGCTGTTCCTGCGGCGGGCAGTGACGATGATCCCGTCGCTGGTCGTGCTCGGCAGCGGCGTCAACACGACCGCGGCGCTGGTCGTCTCGCAGGTGTTCCTGTCGTTCGGGATTCCATTCGCGCTGATCCCCTGCCTGCTGAACACCCGCAAGCCAGAAGTGATGGGCAAGCTCGTCAACCGGCGGCTCACGACCTGGGTCGGGGCGCTCACGGTCACCGTGATCACGTGCCTGAACATTTATCTGCTTTACACAATTTTCAAATCTCCGACAGCCGCTGGGCTGTAGCCGTGACAGCCCTAGTACGTACGTTTCAGGAGAGCGATTGGAGACACCGTCATGATCGTGATCAATCAACTGTTGATGTTGCTATGGGGCGTGCCGGCAAGCACGCCCCCGCCGCCTCGCGTCTTGGTCGAGCGCGATCGCGTATAGCTCGAACGCCCACGCCTCGTCCGTGGCGGCCATGGGCGTCGGTCTATGCCCCCCCGCCTCTCGGCAGGGAATGGTGTGTCATGCCGACCTGGTGGCGCGCGCTAGCCGTTGTTACCGACCCGGCCGTGACACCGGCCGCCGTCAACGCGACCTACGATGGCCTGCTCGCCCGGCGCGTGGTCTACGCCGACGGCGATCCGCTCGAGGCGGTCGCCAAGGAATGGGACCCGGCTCGCTATGACGAAGTTCTCATAGCGACACTCCCGCTGGACGGAGTGTGGGAGTCATCACGGCTCGAGCTGCTACTTAGTCAGATCAGAGACTACACCGGCGCATGTGTCACGCACCTTGTGTGCGATCCGATCGCGGCTGAGTCGGTCGAACCTCCCCCTAAGTGGTCGTCCAATGAACTTGAGAAGACGACCCCTAAGAATCACGCGCGTGCCGCGCCAAGGCATACTCTGAGTGGACGGGACGGCTATCGTGGCCGTAGGACCCGATAGCGATCCGATCGCCGCCCGCGCGGACGCGCTGTCGGAGCGGCGGGCGCCCCTCGCCGCGTTCGATGGCAAGCACCGTGCTCACGCAGCACTGACGTTCGTGGTGATGATCGGTGTCGCCAGCTTCTTCGCCGACATGGTGCACGAAGGGGCCCACAGCACCAACGGCACCTGGCTGTCGGTGTTCGGTGCCTCGGCGCTGGCCGTCGCGGTGATCTCCGGCGTCGGCGAGTGGTGCGGCTATCTGGTCCGGCTCGTGTCCGGGTACCGCTCGGATCGCACCGGTCACTATTGGCTGTGGACGATCGTCGGGCATGTGGTCAATTGCGGCGCGGTGCCGACGCTGGCGTTGGTCGGCAGCTGGCAGGCGGCGGCGCCGCTGATCGTGCTCGAGCGAGTCGGCAAGGGGATGCGCAACCCGCCGCGGGACGCGATGCTCGCGCACGCTGGCACCGTATCGGGTTAGGGTCGTGTGTTCGCGATTCGCGAGGGCATCGACCAGATGGGCGCGGTGCTTGGGCCGCTGCTGGTCGCGTTCGTGCTCGCCAGCCGTCACGATGGTTTCCGCCTCGCCTACCTGCTGTTGATGATCCCGGGAATCCTCTGTGTAGCGACGTTTCTGGGCGGCTGGCGGCGCTTCCCGAATCCGCGGGCGCTGGAGGTTGACGCGTCGAGCGAGGCTGCGGCCGGCGGCGCGCGGCGCTTGGGACTCAGGGAGTTCCCGTCCTCCTTCTGGCTGTACCTCGCGGCGATGGGACTCGTGGCGTTCGGCTACGCGGACTTCAACCTGGTTGCGTGGCGGATGTATCAACATCGTATGGACGTCGTCACGATCCCGATCCTGTATGCGGTGGCGATGGCGACCGCTGGCAGCTCGGCCTCCGTCTTCGGACGCTGGATGGACCGCCGTGGGCTGCCGGTGCTGATGCTGCCCGTCGTGATCGCGGCGTGTTCACCGCCGCTGCTGTTTCTCGGCAGCCCGACGATCGGCGTGAGCGTCGCGGGGATGGCTCTGTGGGGGGTCGGCTACGGCATCCAGGACTCGCTGATGAGCGCGCCGGTCGCG
>JASHQV010000389.1 GCA_030038955.1 Solirubrobacteraceae bacterium | reverse complement strand
CCTCGCGCTGCTCGTCGGTGGCCGGCTCGTCGACGTAGTCCGGGAGCCGGTAGCCCTGCTTCTGAAGCTCGGCGATCGCGGCCTTCAGCTGCGGCACCGAGGCGCTGATGTTGGGCAGCTTGATGATGTTCGCGTCCGGCGTCTTGGCGAGCGCGCCGAGCTCTGCGAGCGCGTCCGTCACCCGCTGCTCGGAGCTCAGCAGATCCCCGAACTGCGCGAGGATTCGCCCTGTCAGCGAGATGTCGCGGAGCTCCAGCTCGACGCCGGCGGTGGCGGCGAACGCGCGCACGATCGGCAGCAGCGACTGGGTCGCCAGCGCCGGCGCCTCGTCGGTGTGGGTGTAGACGATCCGCATCGGCATCGCACAGCACCCTACTGAGCGCTCGACGTGAGACGATTGCCGCCGCCGCGCCGATAGGCGCCACAGGCAGCCCCCACGCTAGGATCGAGGCATGCCCCTGCAAGGCGAGTATGCACCGCCTCCCAACGTCGACTGGATCCGCGATCAGGTCGAGACGTGGTCGCGCACGGGTGGCCGCGAGGGCACGAGGCACGCACAGACGGGGCTGCCGGTGGTGATCGTCATCAACCGCGGCGCCCGCAGCGGCAAGCTGCACCGGACGCCGCTGATGCGGGTCGAGCACGACGGCGTCTACCTGGCCGTCGGCTCGCGCGGCGGCGCCCCCCAGAACCCCCGCTGGGTCGGCAACATCCGCGCCGACGATCACGTCGAGGTCTGGGACGGCACCGAGCGTGGCGACTACTTCGCCCGCGAGATCCACGGAGACGAGCGGGCGCAGTGGTGGGAGCGGGCGGTCGCCGCCTACCCGCCGTACGCCGAGTACCAGACGCGAACGGACCGGCTGATCCCGCTGTTCGTGCTCGAGCCGCAGACCTGAGCTGCCAGACATCGCGCATCTGGGCGTGCCGGCGTCCAGGCGCGGTCGAGGACGCGTTTAGCGGGCCAGGAGCCCGTTAAACGCGTCCTCGACCGCGCAGCAGCTACAGCGCCCGAGCGATCGCCCGTCCGGCCACCCGCCCGGAGAACAGGCAGCCGCCGAGGAACGTGCCCTCGAGCGCGTTGTAGCCGTGCATGCCGCCGCCGCCGAAGCCAGCCACCTCGCCGGCTGCGTACAGACCCGGGAACGGCTGGCCCTCCCCGGTCAGCACGCGCGCGTCGAGGTCGGTCTGCAGACCGCCCAGCGTCTTGCGCGTGAGGATGTTCAGCTTGACCGCGATCAGCGGCCCAGCCGCCGGATCGAGGATCCGGTGCGGCGCCGCGATCCGGCTGAGGCGGTCGGGCAGGTAGCGCCGGCCAGCGCGGATCGCGATCACCTGGAAGTCCTTGCAGTAGGGGTTGTCGACCTGGCGATCGCGGGCGACGATCTGCGGCTCGATCTCGGCGAGCTCGAGCAGCGGCTCGTCGGTCAGCCGGTTCATCCCGTCGACGAGGTCCCGGAGGTCGCGCTCCACGACGAAGTCGGGGCCGTAGTCGAGGAACCTCTGGATCGGGCCGGGAACGCCCGGCAGCAGGCGCTGGCGCAGCGTCTCCCGGACGCTGCGCCCGGTGATGTCCGGATTCTGCTCCGAGCCCGACAGCGCGAACTCGCGGGCGATGATCCGCCGGTTGAGGATGAACCAGCTGTGGTCGTAGCCGCTCTGGCCGATGTAGCGGAGCGTCGCCAGCGTGTCGAAGCCCGGGTACAGCGGCGCCGGCAGGCGCCGGCCGCGGGCATCGAACCACATCGAGGACGGCGCCGGCAGGATGCGGATCCCGTGGCCCGACCAGATCGGGCTCCAGTTGCGGATCCCCTCGACGTAGTGCCACATCCGATCGCGTCCGATCACGCTGGCCCCGGCCCGCTCGGCGATCTCCAGCATGCGCCCGTCGACGTGCGCCGGTACGCCGGAGATCAGGTGCTGCGGCGGCGGTCCGAGGCGCTCCGGCCACGCCCGCCGCACGAGCTCGAAGTTGTGGCCGATGCCACCGCTGGCGATCAGCACCGCGCCCGCGCGCGCGGAGAACTCGCCGACGACCTCGCGCGAGCTGTCCTCGCCGCGCCTGATCCGGCTTGGCTCGAGCACCGAGCCGCCGACGCCCTGCACGGTGCCGCCCTCGGCCAGCAGCTCATCGACCCGGTGGCGGAAGCCGAACCGCACGAGCCCCCGCTCATGCGCGGCGCGCACGCGACGCTCGAACGGCGCCACCACGCCCGGGCCGGTTCCCCAGGTGATGTGGAAGCGCGGCACCGAGTTGCCGTGGCCGCTGGCGTCGCCGCTGCCGCGCTCAGCCCAGGCGGGGCTCGGCATCACCCGCAGCCCCATCGCGTACAGCCAGTCGCGCTTCTCGGTTGCGGCGAACTCGACGTAGGCGCGTGCAAAGCGTCGCGGCCACTCGTCCTCGGGGCGGTCGAACGCGGCGCTGCCCAGCCAATCCGCCCACGCCAGCTCGAACGAGTCGCGGATCCGCGCACGCCGCTGCTCCGGGCTGTCGACGAGGAACAGCCCGCCAAGCGACCAGAATGCCTGGCCGCCGAGCGACTGCTCGGGCTCCTGGTCGAGCAGCAGCACGCGGCGACCGGCATCGGCCAGCTCGGCGGTGGCAACGAGCCCGGCCAGGCCCGCCCCGACGACGATCACGTCGGCCTGCAAGTCCCCACCGCCAGTGGACATGGCGCGGGAGTCTTGCACAGTGATGGGCGTCGGAAGCACGCCGACGCCAGGTAGCCTCCGTTCGGCATGTGCCGTCTGTTTGGGATGACCGGGGGACCGGAGCGGATCACCGCCACCTTCTGGCTGCTGCAGGCGTCGGACTCACTGACCCGGCAGAGCCGTCGCGAGCCCGACGGAACCGGCCTTGGCAGCTTCACCGAGGCCGGCAAGCCCGTCGTCTCGAAGCAGCCGCTGGCCGCCTTCGAGGACCGCACGTTCGCCGCGCGTGCCCAGCAGGTCCGCTCGCGGACGTTCGTCGCCCACATCCGCTACGCCTCGAACGGGGCCGTGGAGCGCCGCAACACCCACCCGTTCGAGCAGGACGGCCGGCTGTTCGCCCACAACGGCGTGATCGGCGATCTGCAGCGCCTCGACGCGGAGCTCGGCGACAGCCGCTCGCTGGTCAAGGGCGACACCGACTCGGAGCGCCTGTTCGCGCTGATCACTCGGGACGCGGGGCGGACCGGCGATGTCGGCGGCGCGATCGCCTCGGCGGCCACGTGGGTGGCCGCCAACCTGCCCGTGTTCGCGATCAACCTCGTGCTGATCACGGCCTCGGAGCTGTGGGCGCTGCGGTATCCCGACACGCACGAGCTGCACATGCTGGAGCGTCGTGCCGGCGGACCGGGCGGCGACCAGCACCTGGAGCACGCCGGCGATCCGCGCCAGATGCGCATTCACTCCGCCCACCTGGCCGAGCTTCCGTCGGTGGTCGTCGCGAGCGAGCCGATGGACGACGATCCCGGCTGGCGGGCGCTCGCACCGGGGCAGCTGCTGCACGTCGACGCCGATCTGGGCGCGAGCGTCGAGACCGTGCTCGTGGACCCGCCCGCGCACCCGCTGACGCTGGCCGACCTCGACCCGCGGGCGGCGGCCTCGCAGCGCAAGGGCTCGCGACAGCCTGAACAGCCGGCGCGATAGCGGACCCGAGGACGCTACCGGCCGGCGGCAGGGCAATTGCCACGCCCTGCCGCCGGGGCAGACGGATGCGGAGCCTCAGAGGCCCCGCGGATGCAGCACCAAGTTGAACGACTGCAGGTAGGCGGTGGTCGGGTCGTGCATCCGGTGCACGCGGTAGTACTCGACGCCCTCACCGCCGCTCTCCCACCACTGCCCGTCGATATCGATGATCACATGGTCGTCGCCGATGCCGGCGTCGGTGCGATCGAGGATCGTCACCCACTTCCCCGGCCCCGGCTTGATCTGCGGCTGAGCGGGCAGCGTTTGCGTGGTCTGTGGCGCCTGCAGATAGCCGGCGGCGTGCAGCACCGCCGACACGAAGCCAGAGCAGTCGTAGCCGGTCGCGACGTATGCGAAGCTGCCGTGGCCGCCCCCCCAGACGTACGGAAGGCCGTTGAGCAGGCGGGCCATGGTCGTCATCGCCGCGATCTTCTGGCGCGCCTTGGCGCCCGCCTTGAGCCCGTGACGGGTGATCTGCTCGGCGATCGAGAGGACCTCCTGGACGTACCAGGTCGCGTGGTTGTAGGCGTAGATCGCGCGTGGCAGGTTGCGCTGCGCGCCGGCCGCGGTCAGGTACCTGGCGGCCGCGAAGATCGCGTCGGTCGGTTGCCACGGGTTCGGCATGCCGGGGGCAGGCTTGCCCTGGAGGTTGACTGACGCGCCGTACTCGGCCCAGGTGGAGGGCATGAACTGCATCCACCCGATCGCGCCGGCGGACGACACCGCCAGATCCTGCCCGTAGCGTGTCTCGACGTAGTTGATCGCGGCGAGCACCTGCCACGGCAGGCGGTAGTGACGGGCGGCTGCCTGGTAGATCTTCACCAGGTACTTGGGCGGCTGCGCGAGCCCGCCGACCAGGGCCGCGTAATGGCTCAGCTGAGCGGCGCTGAACGGCTCGCTCGTCGCCGGCAGCGTCCAGGTGCTGCTGTCGCCGGTCGGCGCTTCCGGCGTGATCTGTGCTTGTTCCGGGCTGGCCGGCGCGGGCGTGCCGCCACCGCCTGCCTGCTGGCGCGCTGGAGGCGCCTTGTCGGCTGGCTTGCGCGAGGCCGTCCGGTGGTGGTGGGCCGAGGCCTTTCGCCCGCTGGTGTGGTGCTTCTTGGCGGTTGAGCTGCGCTTTTTCGGAGTCGTCGTCGGCGTGGTCGTGGAGGTCGTCGTCTGGGCGGTGGTCGTCGGGGTCGTGCTCGTCGTCGTCGTGGTCGTGGTCTGAGTGGTGGTCGACGTCTGCGTGGTCGTAGTCGTCGGAGTGGTCGTGGTCTGAGTGGTCGTAGTCGTCGGAGTGGTGGTGGTCGTCGTCGGCGGCGGGAAGGACCCGATCGGGGTGGTGCCCGTGGTCGTCGGCTGCGTGTCGCCCGGTGGCGCTGCCGTCGTGGACGCCGGCGCTGGGACCGTGACCGTGGAGGGCGCTGCGGTGGTTGGCGACGCCGCGGCCGCCGAGACCCCGGACGGCGAGCCGCTCGAGCCACCCGACGCGAGCGCCAGTCCGGGTGCGATACCGGCCAGCAGCGCGCCAATGCACGCAAGCACCGCCGACGTCCGCGGTCCGCGACGCTCGAGCACGGTGCGCTCGCCGCTGTAGCCGAGCGCCGGCAGCGGCAACGGCGGGCGCTGCTCGCACGCCAGCTCGAACTTCGCGCGTCGATCGGCGGCGGTCGCCGCCGGCAGCTCGAAGTTGACGCTCCAGCGCAGGCACTGGCTCCGGCGGATGCGCGGAGACCCCGAGATCCGCTCGAGGGCGCTGCCCACCGGTAGATGCGCGGTGACCTGCTCGCCCCGGCGCGCCAGCAGTCGCAGGTCCTTCGGAGGCCGGCGCCCCCGGCGCAGCTCGCACTCCAGGGTGACGGCCACCCTGCCCGAGTCGCTCGACGTACCCGTGGCGGTCGGCCTGCCGGGATCCCCGGAAGCGCGGGTGCCGGAGTCACCCACGACCACCGCGTCTGGCTCGCCCGGCGCAGGCGTGAACGCAGTCAGGTGGAGCCATCCCTGGCCCCAGGGCAGTTCAGAATCCATTCTTTCCGTTACGTCAGTAGGTGTCCGGCGATGCCGGGGGCATCGGGTCACCCTCAGTAACGGCTAATTCGTCGCCGACCTCAACCCCTCGGCGCTCAATTTCTCCGGCCGCCAGCTCGAGCACGCTGCGCGTGCCCTTGGCCCCCCGTGCACGCCACGCCGGCAGCCGCTCCACCAGCCGCACGACCCGCATGCCCCGGTCCAGGAACACGGCGTCGAACTGGAAGCGCATGAACGCGCTGTGGATCGACGGGGCCGGCGTCAGCAGGATCCCTTCGCCGGCCGGCAGCGACGCGCGACCCAGCAGCCCCCGCAGTCGCAGCCAGGGATTGTCGGCCATCAGCGTCTTCTCACAGACAACGGTGTCGTGGGTCTGGTTGGTGATCGTGACGGTGCGGGACATGATCGTGTGCCGATCGGTGGGGCCCGAGCTCGGCCGGGCCGGCCGTGGCTCGGACCAGGCCAGCCTCAGCCGGAGGCGGCGTCGACAGCGGGAAGTCGCACCGAGATTATCGTCGGCCCCCCCGGACGACTTTCGATCTTTGTCGCGCCGCCGAGCATCTGCACGCGTTCGTGCATGCCGACGAGGCCGAGGTGGCCGTCCGTCACCGCCCGCACGTAGGTGGTCTCGGGCTCGAAGCCGCTGCCGTCGTCGCGGATCTGCACCTCGACCGAGCCAGCGTCGGCGATCAGGCTGATCTCGACGTGCTTGGCGCCGCTGTGCTCGCGGATGTTGTGCAGCGCCTCTTGCAGCAGCGCCAGCAGCGTGATCCGCTGGGAGTCGGTGAGGACGTCGAAATCGCCCTCGACGGTCGCAGCTGGAGCGATGTGCGTGCGCAGCGTGAAGTCATCGATCAGACCGGTGAACGCGCTCGTGAACGTCTCGTCGGGCAGGAACGGCGAGACCATCAGCGTCGAGATCCGCCTGAGATCGGCGTCGACGGCGGCCAGCCGGGCGTGCAGATCCTGGAGGTGACCGAGGATGTGCTCGCGCACCGCGCTGTCGCTGAGCGCGCCGGCCAGCTGCTCGTGCAGCAGCTGCAAGTCCTCGCCCAGCAGGATCAGGTCCTGCTGGGGTCCGTCGTGCAGGTCGAAGCGCAGGCGCGCCAGCTGACGCCGGGCGCGGGCTTCCGCCTCGGCCGGACGCGACGGCGCCGGCCCCGCAGAGGACTGCGCCGGAGGCGCATCCCGGGCGGCTCGCCTGGAGTGCCCCTGCGACCGCGACTCAGAATTCATATCGCCTTCTCGTGCTCGATGCCCAGGAGCTTGCCATCCAGCCTGGGGATCACTGTAGATGATCGGTGCCGATCACGTTTACATTCATGGCAATGGCAACGGTCTATACAACCGTCCACCACGACGGCGGCGAGGACCAGGTGGCGATCGAGGAGCCGCTCGAGATCCGCGTCGGCGGCGAGCCGCTGGCGGTGACGATGCGTACTCCCGGCAACGACGACGAGCTCGCGCTCGGCTTCCTCTACAGCGAAGGCCTGATCAAGGAGCCCCACAAGGCCGAGCCGACGGCCGACTTCGCGGCCAACATCATCGAGGTGGATGGAGAGTTGCGTCGGGATCCGGGTCGCCGGCGCTTCTACACGACCTCCTCGTGCGGGGTGTGCGGGAAGGGCGCACTCGAGGAGGTGGCGGTCGACAGCGCCCCGCTCAGGGCGGGTCCGGTGGTCCCCCGGGCGCTGCTCGCGGGGCTGCCGGAGGGACTCGTGCAGCCCGGCCACCGGCGCACCGGCGGCCTGCATGCCACCGGCCTGTTCGAGCCAGACGGGACGGTTGTGCTGACCCGCGAGGACGTCGGCCGCCACAACGCGATGGACAAGGTGATCGGCCGGGCGCTGCTCGAGGGGTGGCTGCCGCTGGGCGAACGCATCCTGTGCGTCAGCGGGAGACTGTCGTTCGAGCTGGTGCAGAAGGCGGCCGTGGCCGGCGCGCCGATCCTCGTCGGCGTGGGCGCGCCCAGCTCGCTGGCGGTCGCGCTGGCCGACGATCGCGGGATGACCCTGTGCGGCTTCGCCCGGGGCGCACGCGTCAACGTCTACACGCACCCGCAGCGCGTCGCTGGATAGGGGGCGCTACGGCGCCGTGGCGGCGGCCAGGCGCTCGACGTCGTCCTCCGAGCTCCAGGCTCCGAGCGAGGCCCGCATCAGGCCGCCGATCGGGATCGAGCGCACCACCAGCCCCGCGGCCGCCAGCCGCTGCACCTCCTGCTCGGGATCGGCGACCGACCACGACACCAGCGTCGAGTGGCCACGAGGTGCGACCCGCAGGCCACGCTCGCTGAGCCGCGCCGCGAGCCGCGCGGCCAGATCCGCGGCGCGCGCGTGGACCCACTCCCAACCGGCCGCCTCGAGTACGGCCAGCGACGCAAGCGCCCAGCTGCTGCGCACCGCCGCGGGAAACCCGTTGTCGAGCCGCGAGGTACCCGTGGCCAGCGGTGAGCCGAGGATGTCCTCGTGGTCGCTGAGCGTCGCGTAACCGGGCCACGGCGGCTCCAGCTCGTCGAGGCGCTCGGGGCGGACGTACAGGCAGCCACTGCCTTCGGGTCCGCACAGCCACTTCTGGCCCGAGGCGGCGTAGAAGTCGCAGCCGAGCGCGCGCACGTCGACCGGGATCGCCCCGAGCCCCTGGGCCCCGTCGAGCAGCAGCGGGACACCAGTAGCGACGATCGCAGGGACGTCGGCGACCTTGCCGTTCACCCACGACACGTGTGAGCAGGCGATCAGCCGCGTCCGCGGGCTCACCTCGCCCGGGAGCTCGCTGAACGGCACCACCCGGATCTTGATCCCGTGCCGGATCCGCGCCAGCCGCAGCGGCGCCAGCAGCCCGGGATGCTCCTCGTCGGTGGTGAGGACCTCCTCGCCGGTCGACAGCCGCAGCCCGCCGAGCACCGTGTTGACGCCGTCGGTGGTCGAGCCGGTCAGCGCCATCTCCCCTGGGGCAGCGCCCATCACGGCTGCGTACGCGGCCCTGGAGCGGGTCGCCAACGCGATCACCTGATCGAAGTGCTCGCGGCCCGAACGCGGCTCGGCGGCCTCCTGCTGCACGCGCTCGCGGACCGCGTCGGCGCTTGCCTGCGGGACCGGCCCGCTGGTGCCGGCGTTCAGGTAGCTGCAGCGCTCGAACACCGGGAACTGCGCGCGGAAGCGTTGTGCGTCTGTCACGGCTGCTTGCGCTCGAGCTCGCCCATGGCTACTCGTGTTCGAGCTCGCGCTTGACGACCTTCCCCGCCGGGTTGCGCGGCAGCTCCTCGACGAACACCACCTCGCGGGGCACCTTGTAGCGCGCGAGGTTGTCCTTGACGTACGCCTTGACCTCGTCCTCGCTCAAGCTGGCGCCGTTCCGCCTGACCACGAACGCCTTCAGCCGCTGCCCAAAGTCCTCGTCCTCGACGCCGATCGCGGCGGCCTCGACGATCGCGTCGTGCCCCGCCAGCAGCTCCTCGACTTCGGCCGGGAACACGTTCTCGCCGCCCGAGATGATCATCTCGTCGTCGCGGCCGTCGATGAACAGCCTGCCGTGCCCGTCGAAGTGGCCGACGTCGCCGGAGGCCATCATCCCGCCGACCTCCTCCTTGCCGCCGCCGCCCGTGTATCCCTCGAACTGGATCGCATTGCCGACGAAGATCCGGCCCGTGGCGCCCGGCTGCAGCTCTTGGCCCATCTCGTCGAGAATCTTGATCACGGTTCCGTGCACCACCCGTCCGACCGTGGAGGGATCCTCCTTCAGGTCCTGCGGGGTCGCGATCGTCGCGTACGCGACCTCGGTCGACCCGTACAGGTTGTAGATCACCGGGCCGAATCGCGCGGTCACGCGGCGGCACAGCTCCGCACCCAGCTGCGAGCCGCTGACGAAGATGATCCGCAGGCGCGGGAACTCCCGCCCCTCCCATTCGGACGCGTCCAGGTTCAGCATCCGCTGCAGCAGCACCGGCACCGCGATCATCGCGCTCGCCCCGTGCTGGGCGAGGCTGCCCAGCGTCTCGGCCGGGTCGAACTTGCGGTGCAGCACGAGCGTCGAGCCGAGCGCGACGCCAAGCAGCGTGTGCGAGAGGCCGAGCGCGTGGAACATCGGCACGCTCAGCTCGGTGACCTCACCGGCTCGAAACGGCACCTTGCTGAGCGGCGCTCCGATCGGCGCCAGCGACCAGGGCACGTCGCGACCGGCGCCCTTGGGGGCGCCGGTCGTCCCACTCGTGAGGATCACCACGCGGGGCCAGCGTTCCGGCTTCGGCGGCGCCTCGTCCGGATTGGCTTCGATCAGCGCGTCGAGCGTGTCCGCGACCCCGTGATCGGGCTCGGCGAACGACAGCCAGCGGCCGTGGCGGGGATGGAGCTCGGCCACGATCGCGCTGAACTCCTCGTCGTGGACGAGCAGGTCGACGCCCTCGCGGTCGGCCACCTCGCGCGCCTGAGTCCCCGAGAACGACGTGTTGAACAGGACGATCCGCGCCCCGCACTTGGCGGCGGCAAAGAATGCCTCCAGGAAGCCGCGATGATTGCGCGCGAGGATCGCGACCCCCTCGCCCGCGCGCAGCCCCTGGCGGCGCCAGGCGGCAGCCAGCGAGTTGACCCGACGGTCGAGCTCCCCGTAGGTGAGCTCACCGCGCTCGTCGATCACCGCCAGCTGGTCGGCGTGTCGGAGACCGGCCGACGAGATCGCTCCACCGAGCAGCCCGTAGCGATCGAACGAGATCAGCATCTGCGCGATGCGGCGGGGCGCTTGCGGCCGCAACAAGCCCGCGCGGATGCACAGCATCACGTAGTACGCCTCGTCTCCGAAGCGCCTCAGCAGCTTGCTCGCTCCGGACGGCAACGGACGGGGATCTGATGCCTGGCTCATGCGCGACTCTCAGCCTCGCACAACGCCGGTGACCTCGACGCCGGCGCTGTCCACCGCCACGCACAGCTTGGTCGTACAGGAGATCGCGCTCTGCTGGCTGGACGGGTTGGGGCGGATCAGGTTCGGGCCCGACCAGCCTCCCCGGACCGGCGTCGTCGAGACAAACGCGTTGTCGGCACTGTCGAGCGCGACACACAGCCTGTCCCCGGCGCAGCCAACGGCGTCGAGCAGCCCGGCGTCGAGGCTGGGCGGCGCCGGCGCAACGGTGACGTTCCTCCACGCCGCGGCACCGCCACGCGGGTTGCCGGTGGCGTCGGCGAGGCCCGGGACGCGGTTACTGAAGCCGACGCCCACGCACAGCGCCGTCGTCGGGCAGTCGATCGCGCTGATCAGCCCGTCATGCGACGGACCGCCGGTGTCCCGCCAGGCGCTTCTGCCGCCAGTGGGATCGGTGGACACGAGGTGGTCGGTGCCGGCGACCACGCACAGGCTGCTGCTCGAGCAGGAGACGCTGGTCAGCGTCACCCCGAGCCTGACCTTCCGCCAGGCGCCGGCACCCCCAAGCGGGTTCGTCGTCGCCACGACGTCGCCGTCGGCAGCGCCGTCAACGGCGACGCACAGGCTCGTGCTGGGACAGGAGATGCCGAGCAGCCCGGCATAGCCGCCGTCGGATGCCCTGATCGAGTCGATCCGCAGCGGCCGCCTCCAGCCCTTGGCGCCGCGGGTGGGATGCGTGGAGGTGAGCACGCGTCCGCTGTCGTCGACCGCGACGCACAGGCTGATGCTGGCACACGAGACTCCGGTCAGTGGTGTGCCGCCGTCGATCCGGGCCGGTCGCGACCACGAGTGCGCGCCACGCGTCGGATGCGTCGTGAACAGCACGTGACCGGTGCCGTCGACCGCCACGCACAGCCGCTCCGACGGGCACGAGACGGCCTGCACACCGCCATCGGCGCTGGGCTCGATCCGCACCGCCTTGTGCCAGCTGATGCTCGCTGCGGCCCGTGCCGGCGCCGGCGTCGCCGCGAGGACGGCGCCGGCGCTCGCGAGGAGCGCGAGCGGACGAGCAAACATGGCGAGCGGGCGAGCGAGGATGGCGAGCAGCGTATGTGATCTGTGGATGCAAGGGACGCTATAGGGTCACTTTCATCCACAGGGCGGAGATTAAACTGTCCCGTGGTGGCGCGCACACACAACCGACATCCGATCTGCCAGTACGACCGCGGACGCGTCTGCCGTCAGGACCGGCGCGCCGCCTCCGGGCGCGACGAGCAGCCGGCCTCGCACGCGCGCCGCGCCCCGATCACCGGCCGGTGGCTTGGTCTGATCATGATCCGCTATGGCGTCGGCGTGATCCTCGTGCTGGCGGGTGTGGTGGCGCTGATCGTCGAGCCCGGCGGGTTAGGCGTCGACGGCTTCGCGATGGGAGCGGGCGCCGGTGGCTCGGTGCTGATGCTGAACTGGCTGTACCGGATCGGCGTGCGCAGCGACGAGGACCGCCTGCAGGAGGAGGCGGCCCGGGTGTTCCGGGCCGAGCACGGGTACTGGCCGGACGAGCCGCCACGACAGCCAGCCAAACCCTGACAGCCCGGGGGTTCGGGCCGCCGGCAGGTGCTGGCCGGATCAGCCGCACGCCAGCCGGCCCGACCGTGATCGGCCGGGATCTCGTCCAGCGTCACGCTCCTCTCCTAACGCAGATCTAAACGCGCGTCGATGAAGCGCCTATCCGGCCGCGCTGGGGCAGCCCGGCGACGGACGCCTGCTCGACATCATCCAGGACGGAGCACAACCCGCATGACATACACGCTGCTGCCCAACCAGTCCGGCTCAGCCGCTGCGGCGCCGCCCACCGGGCCGCTCGCGGGGACAGCCACTGACCCCGCGGCTCAGCCGACCACAACGCCGGCCGAGCCAACTGCCACGCCGGCCGAGCGGACTGCCACGCCGACCGAGCCGGTCGCAACGACGACGCAGCCGGTCGCAACGACGACGAAGCCGGTCACGACGACGATCGGACCGCTGGCGATCGAGTCCGGCGCGCTGCTCGGCCAGGTCACCACCGTCGACGCCGGCCGCGTGCTGGTCAGGGTGAAGGACGAGGAGGCCGTCGACCGCGCCACGGTCACGGCGCTGGTCGGACTGGCGGCCGGCAACGGCTTCCTGATCGGGATCATCGATCGGCTCACGTGCGACGAGCGCGGCGAGCGGGTCACGGCCGAGATCATGCCGGTCGGGACGTTCTATCCGGACGGCAACGGGAGTGGCTCTTTCCGGCCCGGCGCGGCCGACCAACCGCGGATCCGCGCCGCCTGCCACCTGGTCGAGGGAGACAACCTCAACCGCTTCATGGCCACGCTGGCACGCGGCGTCGCCCAGGACGAGCGGCTGATCCTCGGCCACTACGGAGATCCCGGCGGGGCCGAGGCAGTGGCCGACGGCAACCGCCTGTTCCAGCGTCACATGGCGATCCTCGGCAACAGCGGCGCCGGCAAGAGCTGGGCGGTGTCGCTGCTGCTCGAGCGCGCGAGTCGGCTGCAGAACGCCAACGTGCTCGTGCTGGACCTGCACGGCGAGTACGGCCCCCTCGACGCCGGTGGCGTCGCCACGCGCCTGCGGATCGGTGGACCCGCCGACCTGCTGTACGGCGCCGATGATGTGCTGCACCTGCCGTACTGGCTATTCGAGGCCGACGAGCTGCTGACGCTGATCGGGAACCCGGATGACCCGTGGGCTGCCGACCAGCGACTGTGGCTGATCGACCGGGTGGAGACGCTGAAGCGCTCGGCATTGGCGTCGGCGGGCAGCTTCGACGCGATGTCGACGGTGACCGCCGACTCGCCGGTGCCATTCGGGCTCGACCTGCTGTTCGAGTGGATGCAGAAGGACGAGGTCGAGAAGATCGTCCAGCAGCCAAGCGGAAACGTCATGCCGGGGCCGTTCGCGGGCAAGCTCCGCGGTCTGATCTCACGCCTGGAGGCCCGGCGAGCAGACCCGCGCTTCGGCTTCATCTTCCAGCCGCCACAGGTAACCGAGACGAAGGGCTGGCTGGCGGAGGTTGCGATGAAGCTGCTGTCAACCGGCCAGAGCGTCGGCGGCATCAAGACGATCGACCTGTCGGAGGTTCCGACCCCGCTCGTGCCGCTGGTGGCGGGTCTGATGGCGCGTCTGATCTACAGCATCCAGTTCTGGATGGAGCCATCGCTGCGCACCCCGGTTTGCCTGATCTGCGACGAGGCACACATCTATCTGCGCGAGGACGAAACCGACCCGATGTACTCCTCGGCGCTGCGGCGCTTCGAGATGATCGCCAAGGAGGGTCGCAAGTACGGCGTCTGCCTGGGCGTCGTCAGCCAGCGCCCGAGCGAGCTGAGCCGCACCGTGCTGAGCCAGTGCAACAACTTCCTGCTGCTGCGGCTCAACAACGACCAGGACCACGCGATGATCGTGCACCTGGTGCCGGGCGCGTTCGCGGGCGTCGCGCAGTTGCTGCCGACGCTCGACGTTGGCGAGGCAGTGGCGATCGGCGACGCCGTGCCGCTGCCGGTGCGGATCAAGCTGGACAAGGCCGAGGTCGGCCCGGCGAGCGCGACGATGGACTACTGGACGCTGTGGTCCAGCAAGGCGTCGTCGGCTGAGGCGATCATCGACGGCGTCGCCGCGCTGCGGTCGCAGTCACGCTACACCGGCGACGAGGAGTAGCAGCGCCGCGGTCGCAGTCACGGTACACCGGCGACGAGGAGTAGCAGCGCCGGGGCCGGATCTCAGCCGCCGTCAGCCGGCGAGGAGGCTCGCTAGCAGCGCGCCCCCGTTCGGGCTGCCGAAGCCAGTGCAGGCATCCCAGCGCTCCCGGCGCGCGCGGTAGGCACCGTTTCCCCCGCGTGCCACATCGTTGAACGGCGCCTGCCCGACGACTTCGTAGAGCAGCGGGTTCAGGTACCCGATCCGCGCCCCGAGCGCCTGGTTGAGGCGAGCGATCAGTCCGGCCCACAGCGGCGCGACCGCGCTCGTACCGCCCCAGCCGATGTCGTTCCCGCCACCCCCGATCAGGTAGCCGGTCTCCGGATCCGCGTTGCCGGCGACATCCGGGACGCCGCGCCCGCGACCTCCCTGGGCGAGTGAGCGCGGGACGCCGGCGCCACGCTGCCAGGCGGGCAATTCGTAGACCGCGCTGACGCCACCACCGGTCGCGTTGCCGTTGTGATCGTTCCAGACCTGCTCGGCGATCGCACCGTCCTGCACCTGCAGGCTGGTGCCGCCGCACGCCAGCACATACGGGCTCGAGGCGGGATAGTCGACGTGTGGGTGCCGCCCGGCGACGCCGTCTGTCCAGCCGGCGTCGCCGGTCGCGGCGCACACGGTGATCCCGAGCGCAGCGGCGG
>JASHQV010000388.1 GCA_030038955.1 Solirubrobacteraceae bacterium | reverse complement strand
GCCGCGAAGCTCGCGGCCGCGGTCCGCGAGCGCTTGGCCGAGCTGGCGATGCCAGAGGCTCGCTTCGAGGTTGCCGTCCGCGAGCGGGAGGACGGGATCGGTCCACGCGGCGCCGACTCGATCGAGTTCATGATTGCCGCCGGCGCGGGGCTGCCGCTGGGGCCGCTGCGCGAGGTCGGCTCGGGCGGCGAGCTGTCGCGTGTGATGCTGGCGCTGCTGAGCGTGGCGCACGCCGGCGCGGACGACGCCGACGCCGACGCTGGGGTGCTCGTGTTCGACGAGATCGACGCCGGCGTCGGCGGGCGCACCGCCCGCGCCGTCGGCGAGCAGCTGCGGGCGCTCGCCGGCGGCCGCCAGATCCTCTGCATCACCCACCTGCCGCAGGTGGCGGCGCTCGCCGCCCGCCACTTCACGATCGTCAAGGACGGCGCGGTGACGCCGCCGCGCACGACCGTCTCGGCGCTGGCCGGCGACGCCGTCGTCGGCGAGCTCGTGCGGATGCTGGGGGCCGACGACGGCGACCGCGCCGCCCGCGGCCACGCGCGCGAGCTGCTGAAGGCCGCGTAGCGTCCGCGTCCGGCCGGACGCCGCCGAGGATTACGTGGCGCTTGCGCCGCCCGTGAGCTTGGTGGGGGCGAGCGGGCATCGCCCGCTCGCCCCCACCAGCGCCATGCCTCAGGCCCGGCGCATCCGGTGAAATCGCATTCATTGCTCTCCTGGCTCAATGAATGCGATTTCACGCTCGGGTTGCCGTCCGCAGCTGCGGCTACCTTCGAATGCCAGCGTAAACTCGTCTAGACAAGGACGCTGTCTATGACCCAAGGCGATACCAGGTTCATCTTCATCACCGGCGGGGTCGTCTCGGCGCTGGGCAAGGGGATCGCCGCAGCCTCGATCGGGCGGCTGCTGCGCGCCCGCGGGCTCGACGTGCAGATCCAGAAGTTCGACCCGTACATCAACGTCGATCCGGGCACGATGTCGCCCTACCAGCATGGCGAGGTGTTCGTCACCGAGGACGGCGCCGAGACCGACCTCGACCTCGGTCACTATGAGCGCTTCACCGACGCCAACACCTCGCGGGCCTCGAACGTGACCGCGGGCGGCATCTACAACGCCGTGATCCGCCGTGAGCGTCGCGGCGACTACCTCGGCGCGACCGTCCAGGTCGTTCCCCACATCACCGACGAGATCAAGCAGCGAATCCGGCTGATGGCCGACTCCAGCGACGCCGACTTCGTGATCACCGAGATCGGCGGCACCGTCGGCGACATCGAGTCGCTGCCGTTCCTCGAGGCGATCCGCCAGTTCCCGGTCGACGTCGGCCGCCGCCGGTGCATGTTCATCCACCTCACGCTGGTGCCCTACGTCGGCCACGCCGGCGAGCTGAAGACGAAGCCGACGCAGCACTCGGTCAACGAGCTGCGGCGCATCGGGATCGCGCCGGACATGGTCATGTGCCGCGCCGAGCAGCTGCTGTCCGCCGACATCCGCCGCAAGATCGCGCTGTTCGCGAGCCTCCCGATCGAGGCGGTCGTGTCCGCCACGGACGTCGACGACATCTATGGCGTGCCGCTCGCCTTCCACGAGCAGGGCGTCGACGACTACATCCTGTCCGAGCACTTCGGGCTGTCGGCGCCCGAGCCGGAGCTGGCGGGCTGGCGCGCGATCATCGATCGTGGCAAGCAGGCGCGAGACGCGGTCACGATCGCGCTCGTCGGAAAGTACGTTCAGCTCGAGGACGCGTACCTGTCGGTGGTCGAGGCGCTGCGCCACGGTGGCGTCGAGCACGGCTGCCGCGTCAACATCGATTGGGTCGACTCGGAGTCGGTCGGCGAGCACGAGGTGGAGGCGCGGCTGCGCGCCGCCGACGGAATCCTGATCCCCGGCG
Organism: Solirubrobacteraceae bacterium; assembly: GCA_030038955.1. Classification (GTDB taxonomy): domain Bacteria; phylum Actinomycetota; class Thermoleophilia; order Solirubrobacterales; family Solirubrobacteraceae; genus Palsa-465. The sequence goes on along the minus strand of JASHQV010000388.1, from coordinate 4,684 downwards.
GCTTCGGCGGGCGCGGCTTCGAGGGCAAGATCGCCGCTGCCGAGATCGCGCGTGAGCAGCAGATCCCCTACCTCGGCATCTGCCTGGGGATGCACGTGGCGGTCAGCGAGTTCGCGCGCCACGCGGCCGAGATGGCGGGCGCCAACTCCACCGAGATGGACCCGGAGACGCCGTTCCCGGTGATCGACCTGCTGCCCGAGCAGAAGGAGATCGCCGATATGGGCGGAACGATGCGGCTCGGCGCCGACCCCGTCAAGCTCCACGATGGCACCCACGCGCGCGAGGTGTACGGCGAGCCGGTCGTGTACGAGCGCCACCGGCACCGCTACGAGGTCAACAACCACCTGCGCCGGCGCCTGGAAGCGGCCGGCCTGGTGTTCTCCGGGACCTCGCCGGACGAGCGCCTCGTCGAGATCACCGAGCTGCCGAGCTCGGTGCATCCGTTCTACATCGCCTCTCAGTACCACCCGGAGTTCAAGTCCCGCCCAGACCGCCCGGCGCCGCTGTTCCTGGGGTTCGTCGGCGCCGCGCGCGATCGCTCGCGGCAGCGCGCGGCGGCGTCCACCGCGTCCCCGAGCAAGTCGGACATGCCGTCCACCGGTGAGCCCCGGGTAACGTCCACGGGCGCATCGGATGCGCCGCCGACGGGTGAGCCGCGGGCGCAATCCACCGGTGAGCGGGCGGCGCCCGCGGCTGAGTCGGCGTCATCCGCCGCACGACCCGCGCCACCGCGATCGAGGTCGTGAGACCCGTCCTCGCCGAGCCCGAGCGCCGCCGCCTGCACAGTACCTTCGAGGCGCTCTGCCGCCTCGAGAGTCCCACCGGCCACGAGCGGCCCGTGGCCGACTGGTTGACCGCGGAGCTGCGTGACATGGGCCTCGACGTCGAGGAGGACGAAGCCGGATCGACGGTCGGCTCCGACGCCGGCAACGTGTACGCGCGGATCCCGGGGCGCGACGACCGCTCGCTGATGCTGTGCGCGCACATGGACACGGTGCCGCTGACCGCGCCGGTGGAGCCGGTCCTCCGGAACGGCGGCTGGGAGAACGCGAACGAAGGGATCCTCGGGGCCGACAACAAGTCCGCGATCGCGGCGCTGGTCGAGGCCGCGCGACGGCTGACCGCGGCGGCGCAGCCCCCGGAGGTCGGCGTCGAGCTGGTGTTCACGATCGCCGAGGAGACCGGCCTCAACGGGGCTAAGGCGTTCGACGCCTCCAGGCTGACGAGCTGGTTCGGGTACATGTTCGACCACGCCACGCCGCTCGGTCAGATCGTCGTCGCGGCGCCCACGCACATGCTGCTCGTGGCCGATATCCACGGCCGCGCCGCCCACGCCGGGATCTGCCCCGAGGCCGGCGCCAGCGCGATCGTCGCGGCTGCCCGCGCGATCGCCAAGCAGCCCCACGGACGGCTCGATGCCGGCACGACCGTGAACGTCGGCACGATCCACGGCGGCACCGCCACCAACGTCGTCGCCGAGCACTGCCGCACCGCGATCGAGGTGCGCGCGATCGATGCCGCGCGGGCGGACGAGGTCGTGACAACCGTGATCGACCACCTCCAAGACGGCGTCGATGCGGCCGCCTGCGATCTCAGCGTGACCGCCGAGAAGCTGTTCACCGGCTACCGCGTGCGGCCCGATGATCAGCTCGTCGAGGTAGCCAGACGGGCGCTGACGGAGATCGGCTACGAGCCGGAGCTGATCAGCTCCGGCGGGGGTTCGGACGCGAACGCGTTCGTCGCCGCGGGCTTCCCCTGCATCAACCTGCCGAACGGGACCGAGGCGGCGCACGAGCCGACCGAGCGGGTCAGCGTCGAGGCGCTCGAGGGGGGACTCGAGCTGGTGCTGGCGCTGCTCGACCAGGTCGCGGCTGAGCGGCCGCGTGAGCGCGGGTGACCGCCCGCCATCGGGAGGGTGCGTGACCTCCGGCCTCCAGGAGTTCGAGCCGATCGGCGAGGAGGTCGCCTGGGAGGGCCGCATCGTCCGCGCCGGGATCGAGCGGTTCCGCTACGCCGACGGGGAGGAGGTCGCCCGCGACAAGGTCTGGCACCCCGGCGCCGTCGGGATCGTCGCGGTCGACGAGCGACACGTTTGGCTGACGCGCCAGCCGCGCGAGTCGGCGGGCCTGCGCGCCTCGCTGGAGGTGCCGGCCGGCAAGCTCGACATCGCCGGCGAGAGCCCGCTGGAGGCGGCCAGGCGCGAGCTCAGCGAGGAGATCGGCAAGCAGGCAGCCGCCTGGCGAGAGCTGTTCTGCTTCTTCACGAGCCCCGGCTTCAGCGACGAGCGCGTGTGGCTGTACCTCGCCACCGGCATCAGCGATGCGACCGATGGAGCCAAGACCGAGCCGGGCGAGCGCGTCGAGGTCGTCCCCTGGCCGCTGAGCGAGCTGGACGGCGCACTCGTCGAGTGCGACGACAGCAAGTCGCTGATCGCGTTGCTCTGGCTTGCCGCCCGCTCGGCATCCGGCCTCGCCTGAGTGGGCGGCGCCAGAGTCGTCCGGCTGGCTTGCCGCCCGCTCGGCATCCGGCCTCGCCTGAGTGGGCGGCGCCAGAGTCGTCCGGCTGGCTTGCCGCCCGCTCGGCATCCGGCCTCGCCTGACTGGGCGCCACCCCGAGAACAGCGACTATGAGGTAGCGCTCACCCGCGCCAGCGGGTGAATCGGGCAGGCACCCGATGTCTCACCCACTAACTCGATAGAGCGAGGTATGCTTGCGGCGGGCCAGGAGGAGGATTAGATGCCCAGGTATCTAGTTGAGCGCGCGTTCACCGTCGGTCAGGAGCAGATGGATGCCGTCGGACGACGGTCACGGCAGATCGCCGAGGAGCGGTATCCGGACATCGTCTGGGAGCACAGTCACGTTGCGATCGGAGAGGACGGGAAGGTGACTACGTTCTGCGTGTACGTGGCGCCAGAGGAGGAGCTGATCCGCCGGCACGCCCGTGACCTCGGGATGCACGAGGTCCTGCGCATTGCGGAGATCGCCGGCGATGTCACCCCGGACGATTTCCCGACCTGACAGCTTCATGTCGGCCCGGCGGTCGGCGAGCGCCGCTATTCGGTGACGTCCAGCGCCTTGGCTCCCACGCGAGCGGCCATCGCGCGAGCGTCAGGGATGTGCTGGGCGGCGGCGAGCGCGAGCGCTTGCCTTCGCACCAGCTCGCGGTGGCGCTGCGGATCGTCCCGACAAAGCTCGGCTGCTTGGCCGTACAGCGCCGCGGCGTCGTCCTTGGCCCAGCCTCGCCCGGCTTGGTCGGCGGCAACCAGCAGGTAGTCGAGCGCGAGCTGGTCGTTGCCGGCCTCCCGCCAGTGTTGTGCCAGGGCGGTGGCGGTCGCCCCCGCTCCGCCCGTTGCCTGCTCGAGGAAGCCCGCCACGATCGCGTGCCGTTCCTTGCGTCGTGCGCGCGGTATCGTCGCGTAGGCGACGTCGCGGATCAGGGCGTACTTGAAGGCGAACTGCTCGTCGCGCTCGATCCACGACAGCGGCTCGTGCCTGATCAGGTCGCGCGCCTCGAGCGAGTCGAGTACGTCCGAGACGGCGATGCTGTCATCGCGCATGCGCTCGAGTGCGCCGCGCCAGAAGACCTTCCCGATAATCGCAGCGTCGAACAGCACCGTCCGCTCCTCGCGCGGAAGTACGTCGAGCCGCGCGGACACGAGCTCCCTGATCGTCGTCGGCAGGTCGTGCGTACCCGGACGCTCGAGCGCGGTGGCGGCGAGCTCCTCTATGAACAGCGGGTTGCCCTCTGCCGTCTGGACGACGCGCGCGGCGTGCTGGTCCACGACGCGCCGGCGCAGCAGTTGGGCCGCCAGCTCGTTCGCATCTTCGGGAGACAGCGGCTCGAGCGACAGCGCCGTATAGGCGGGGAGCCCTCCTCCCCATGCGGGACGGGACAGCAGAAGCTCGGGACGGGTCAGCGCGAGCAGTAGCATCGGAACCTCGCGAATTCGCGTCGCGAGCACCTCGAGCAGATCAAGGGTCGCGCTGTCGGCCCATTGCAGGTCTTCGAAAACCAGCACCGCGGGACGGTCACACGCGAGCGCCTCGACGAAGCGCCGAGCTGCCCGGAACAGGACCTGGCGATCGGGAGCCTCCCCGCGGGTGCTCAGCCCGGTCAGCAGCTCGAGGTGGGCGATGATCTCCTCGAGTGCGTCCGCGGGAACGAGCGGGGCAAGCGCGGCACGCAGCTTCTGCTGTGCGGACGAGACGTCATCGCTCGCGAAGATCTTCGAGAACCCCTTGACGTGCTGCGAGAATGGCCCATAGGGGGTGCTGGCGCCGTACGGCAGCGAGCGACCATGGAGAACCCTCGCCTGGTCCTGCTGGAGCTGCCCGGTGAACTCGGCCACGAGCCGGGACTTGCCGATTCCGGCGTCGCCGAACACGGTGACGAGATGTGGTCGCCGGTCGGCGACGGTGTTGGCGAAGACGCCTTTGAGCGCCGACATCTCCTGTACGCGCCCGAGCAGCGGGATGTTGCTCGCCGTGCGCTCCCCGGGGCTGGCATTGGCTGATATCGCGAGCCATGCCAGGACCGGCTCCTGCTTGCCCTTGACCACGAGCGGATCGACTTGCTTGTAGTCGACGAGGCCGCGAGTTGCGCGATACGTCTTCTCTCCGACGAGGATCGAGTTCGTTGGCGCCGCCGACTGCATCCGCGACGCCGTGTTGACGACATCGCCGG